>JBIKYW010000233.1:0-5467 GCA_044355055.1 Planctomycetota bacterium
TTGGCGGGTCGGGACGATGTCCTTCACGCGCGGGTTGTGCATCGGGAAGACGCGCTCGACGCCCTCGCCCTGCACGATGCGGCGCACCGTGACCGAGCGACGGATGCCGCGGCCCTTGAGCGCGATCACCGTGCCGATGAAGAGCTGCACGCGCTCCTTGTCGCCTTCCTTGATCAGGTAGTGCACCTCGACGGTGTCGCCGATCTTGATGTTGGGCAGGGTCTTCTTGCCCAGTTCCTGTTCGATCTTCTGCATGCGGTGCATAGCGTTCGCTCCAATTCGCCCGGTGGGGCGTGTTCTGGCGTGTTCTAGTGGGGGGTGTTCTGGGGGTCGTAGGCGAGCAAGTCGGGCCGTCCCTCGCGCATCCGGTGCAGCGCAGCGGCCCGCCTCCAGCGGTCGATCTGCGCGTGGTCTCCGGACAGGAGGACCTCGGGGACCTCTCTCCCGCGCCACACCCGGGGCCGGGTGTAGTGGGGGTGATCGAGCAGCGGCGCGCCTCCGGCGAAGGAGTCGCGCACGGCGGATTCCTCGTCGCCCAGAGCGCCAGGGATCAGCCGAGTGGCCGCCTCGACGACGCACAGGGCCGGCAGCTCGCCGCCCGACAGCACGAAATCGCCGAGGGAGAAGAGCTCGAAGCCGAGCTCCTCGCGCACGCGATCGTCGAAGCCTTCGTAGCGACCGGCGAGGATCAACACGCGCTCGGCGCTCGTGAGCTCCTGCGCTTGGGGCTGCCGGAAGGGGCGGCCGCTCGGGCACATCGCGAGCTTGCGGAACGCGCCATGGCGGCGCTCGAGCCACTCGACGGCTTCGGCGATCGGCTCCGGGCGCAGCACCATGCCGGGCCCGCCTCCGAAGGGGCGGTCGTCGACGGTGCGGTGGCGGTCGCGCGTGAAGTCACGGAAGTCGACCGCGACAACTTGCACGAGCCCGCGTTCGCGGGCCGAGCCGAGAATGCTCGCGCCCAGGTAGGGCTCGATGGCCTCGGGAAAGAGGGTGAGGATGGCAAAGAGCGGCACGAGGGTTCGCCTCGTTGGAAGGGCCAAGCAGGTTAGTCACGCGCCCCCCGAGCGTCAAGAACCGAGGGGGCCTCGGGGTGCGGGGGGGCGCCTTCCCCCGCGCGGGGCGAGGAGGATACGCTCCGGCCCATGTTCACCGGCATCGTCGAGGCCACCGCCCCCGTCCGCAGCTTCGTGCCCGTGGGCCGCGGGGCCCGCCTCGTCGTCCCCGTACCGTTCGACGGCTGGGACGCCCGCCCGGGGGACAGCATCTCGACCTCCGGCTGCTGCCTGACGGTGGTCGAGCTCGCTCCCGATCCCGCCGGCGGGGCCCCGGGCATGGTCTTCGACCTCTCGGCCGAGACGCTCGACCGCACCTGGCTCGGGGAGCTCACGCCGGGACGGGCATTGAACTTGGAGCGCGCGGCGCGGCTCGACACGCGCCTCGGCGGGCACTTGGTCAGCGGCCACGTCGACGGACTCGGCCGCGTGGTCGAGGTGGTCGAGCGTGGCGACGGCGGCTGGGAGACCCACTTCGAGGTGCCCGAGGGCTTCGAGCGCTATCTGATCGAGAAGGGCTCGATCACGGTCGACGGCGTCAGCCTGACGGTGGTGGCGCCGCGCGGGCGTTGCTTCCACGTCGCGTTGATCCCCGAGACGCTGCGCCGCACGACGCTTGGGACCACGCGCGCGGGCGCACGTGTGCACCTCGAAGCCGATCAGATCGGCAAGTGGATCGAGCGGCTGCTCGAAGCGCGCCGCTAGAAGCTCTGGAACAGGATCGTCGAGAAGGCCGTGACCGGCGCGGCTTCGCGGTATTCCTGCAGCGTGCGTGTGAGGATCGAGAGCGCTTTCTGGACCTCGGCGTAGAGCTCCTTGTCCATCAGGAGCTTGCCCAAGGTGCCTTCGGCGTTCTTCAGGGCGCCGGAAGCGGCCGAGAGGTCGTCGGCGACCTTCGAGATCTTCGTGTAGAGCTCGTCGTTGGTGAAGAGCTTGCCGAGCGTGCCCTCGTCGAGCTTGCCCGCGAACTCCTTGAGGCGGTCCGCGATCTCGCCGTCCTCGATCAGCTTCCACAGCGAGCCATCGGCGTTGTTGATGCGGCTCGTGATGTCCTTGATCGTCGCCACGGCGGCCGAGACGTCCTCGCCGAGCTTCTCGTCCTTCACGAGCCGCCCGATCACGCCCTTTCCGGCCGCGACGTCTCCGCTCACCACCTCGAACTCCTTCGAGATCTGCTCGAGGTTCGACATCACCTCGGAGAAGCGCGAGGCGAGGTCCTCGTCCGTCGCGAGGCGCCCGAGCAGCCCCTTGCCCGCGCGCACGTCGTCGGTGAAGGCCTGAATGTTGTCGAAGGACTTGCGCGCACTCGACACGCCGGCGCTGAGCTCGTCGGCGAGCGCATCGTCGCGCATCAGGCGGCCCACCGTGCCCTTGCCTGCGCGCGCGTCCGCGACCATCACTTGGAGGTCGTCGACGAGCGTCGAGAGCTTGGAGCCGTTCTCGTCGACGAGCTTGCCGAGCCCGTCGAGCGCGCTTCCGCGCACGCGGCCGGGCAGGGGCACGTTCGTCGCGACGCTCGCGCCATCGAAGGGGCCGGGGTCGATCACCAGCTGCTTTCCGCCGAGCACGGTCGCGTCTGCGATCGAGATGTCGTAGCCGGTGCGCAGCAGGACCTGCGTGTCCATCGAGAGCGTGACGGTGACGCGGCGCTCGAGCGGCGCGGCGGGATCGTACGTCAGCGACTGCACGCGACCGGCGCGGATGCCGGCGACGAGCACCGTGTCGCCTTGGCGCAGCCCGTTGGCCTGCGGGAAGTGTACGACGATCTGGTGGCGTTCCCGAAAGAGCGAGAAGTCCGTCAGGAAGAGCGTGTAGACGCCGAGCAGCGTCAGCACGACGACGAAGAAGGCGCCCAGCGCGAGTTGTCGTTGGTTGGCCATGGTGGGGATCAGTCGAGCTTGGCTCCGAGGAAGCGCACGAGCCGCGGCTCGGTGGAGTGGAGGAACTCGTCGGCGGTGCCGACGTAGTTGAGCTTGCCGTTGTCGAGCATTCCGACGCGGTCGGCGACGGTGCGCACCGTGCCGACGTGGTGCGTGACGATCACGCTGGTGACGTGCAGCACGCTCGCAAGCTCGCGCATCAGCTCGTTGATCGAGGTGCTGATCTCGGGGTCGAGCCCCGCCGTCGGTTCGTCGTAGAGCACGATTTCCGGGTCGGTGATCAGGGCGCGCGCGAGTCCGACGCGCTTCTTCATGCCGCCGGAGAGCTCGTTCGGCATCTTGTTGTAGACGTCGGGCACCTTGACCAGCGCGAGCTTCGCGTTGACCTTTTCGCGGATCTCCGCGTCGCTCAAGCGCGTCGTCTCGCGCAGCGGCAGCGCGACGTTCTCGCCCGCCGAGAGCGAGGCGAGCAGCGCCGCCTCTTGAAACACGTAGCCCATGCGCGCGCGCAGCTTGCGCAGGTCTTCGGCCCCGATCTTGCTCATGTCGTGGCCGTCGACCTCGATCCGCCCCGAGTCGGGCTTGAGCAGTCCGATGATGTGCCGAATCGTGACGGACTTCCCGCAGCCCGACGGGCCCATGATGCAGAAGGCCTCGCCCCTGTAGACCTCGAGATCGAGGTCCTTGAGCACGACCTTGGGGCCGAAGGCCTTGCAGACGCGCTCGTAGCGGATGATCACCTCCGGCTTCACGTCGCGCTCAAGTGTTGAAGAAGAACCACGACATAAAGTAGTTGGAAATGATGATCGCGATGATCGAGTCGCGCACCGCCTTGCGCGTCGCATTGCCGACGCCGAGGGCGCCGCTCGTGGCCTTCAAGCCCGCCGAGCAGGAGATCACCGAGAGAATCACACCGAACACGAGCGCCTTGAAGAGCCCCGTGTAGACCTCCTTGGGCAGGTCGAGCGGCAAGCCGCGGTCGTTGAGCGCTTCGAGCACCGAGTCGTAGTAGAGGGCCGAACCGACGTTGAGCTGCGAGTCGGCGATCAATCCGCCGCCAAAAATGCCGATCCCATCGCACAAAACCGTGAGCAGCGGACACATCACCGCCGCGCCGATCACGCGCGGCATCACCAAGTAGCTGATGCGGTCGATCGACATGACCTCGAGCGCGGCGAGCTCTTCGCTCACGGCCATCGTGCCGATCTCGGCGGCGAGCGCGCTGCCGACGGTCGCCGCGAGGATCGTCGCGGTGATGAATGGGCCCATCTCGCGGCACATCGAGAGGGCCACGATCGTTCCGATCTGATCTTGCTGGCCAAAGTTCGCGAGCTCGAGGCCCGTCTGCAGCGCCACGATCATGCCGATGAAGAGGCCGACGAGCAGCACGACGTGCACGACCTTCAGACCCGACTGGTAGAGCTGGTCCGCGATCAGCGTGCGCCGCCGCAGCATCCCGCCGAGCCGCAGGAAGACCGAGAGCGTGAGCTCGAGTTGGAAGCCGATGTCGCGCAGGACAGCCGAGATCATGGATGTCATCTCTCAGCGCTCGCCGTTCGTGCGCGCAGGCCAACCGGGTCCGGGGAACGCAGGTCGCAGCCACTCGGTGCCGCCGTGCGCGTAGCGCCAGCGCAGAAGTCCGAAGAGAAGCGAGTGTTCGCGCACCGTGCCACGTTCGTCACGATACTTGCGCTTCGACCACAGTCCACTCAGGTACTCGCGCGTCTCCTGCGCGTCCTGCTCTCGCCGCCAGACCCCGAGCCACGAGCGCTCGGCGCACCGCTCTGCGTCGCTCTCGGCGCGATAGAGCTCCCACAGCCACGCGTAGTGCTCGTCGACGTCGGGCATGTGCCAGAACGGAATCAAGGTCGGCAGCCCCAGCCGCGAGCGCCCGCCCTGCTCGCGGTACTGGTACAGCGGCCAGAGCTTGCTCCAGCTCCCGACGCGGCGCCCTTCCTTGTCGTCTTCGATGAAATGGTCCCAGAACGGGAAGAAGAACTCGCCGTGCCGCTCGCCGTTCGCGTAGGTCTCGTGGCGCTGGTTGAAGAGCGGCCACAAGTACGAGCGGCTGTCGAGTCCGTCGCCTTGGAAGTGCGAATAGAACGGCCAAAAGCGCGTGAGTTCCGGCTCGCGGCTCGTCCCGGGGCGCTGCACGCGGACGAACGGCCACGGGCCCGCCCACGACCAGTACCCCGACTCGGAGTCGCTCGCGTAGCCAAAGAACGGCCAGAGCGCGTTCCACGCCGAGTAGGAGTCCGCGCGCTTCTCGCCGTAGAACGGCCAGAACATCCACGTCGTGGGCTGCTGTGCGCGGGGCAAGTAGATGCGCTCGCGGGACCACGTCACGAGCGGCCACGCGAGAAAGCCGCTCTCGGAGTGGCCGGGGCGCGACACGCCGACCAAGGGCCACACGTGGCCATCGAGCTCCCCGCGCTTGTTGCGGCCGTAGCTGAACACCGGCCAGAGCAGGTGGTGATACACGCCGCCGTCGCGCTCGGTACGCAGGAACAGCGGGAACATGAAGAAGCTCAG
>JBIKYW010000234.1:0-5460 GCA_044355055.1 Planctomycetota bacterium
AGTCAAGCTCGCGCACAGGAATCTTCGACCAAGACGCACTTCGGGCCTCGCCTCCTGTCTGTCGCTCCGAATAGCCGGACTGACGATTACCGGGCGCTACGCTACGACATGATCCAAGGGCTAATGCCATCACAGCAATTGCAAGCAGCATATGCAGTTGCTTGAGCATGAGCAGAACCTAGCTGTATGGAGTGCCGGGACGCGGCTTGATTGAATGACACCGAGAGTCACACTGACCGCATAGTCTCTCGGCTCCATCGCCAGCAGCCCTAGGGCCGGCTTCGCCACTACTTGCTGGCGACTGGCCATTGTCTATCTGGTCTTGATACTCGGTTGCGTGCCCAACTTCATGCGCTACGGTGTTGACATCACTTGGACATTGAAGCGGATTGTTCGCGTCGACCGTGATTTCAATTCCTCCCATCGCGCCTCCAGCGCTCGCGCGGCCACACGGCACTGGGTGAGCGGAGCTCGGCGATATGTCTCCTAGATCGAAGCGCATACCACTCGCTGAAAGTCGATTCCAGGCTTGACAGAAGTGTTGGTCGCAAGCACAAAGGCACTGCAGGAGACAGACCGCCCAGCGGCGCCATTCTGTTAGCGAACCAGACTCCCAGACCCACGTCGGAGGAGTTAGCACGTGAGTGCCCTGTGGTCCTGGACTGGCCAACCCGACACCGGAAGGTGTCGTCATGGACATTCCCGTCGCATCTAGCCTGCCGACGGCGCGCGCCGCCGCGTAGCAAGGCAAGGAAAGACCATCGGCGTACCCTGCCGGATCCCTCCTCAACCACCTCCCCAGCCTCGACTCCAGCACCCTGTGCCGCACATGCCATTTCGCGCTCAGCGCGGAGTCGCCCTCGTAGCCCGCATAGCCCTTGCGGTTGCGTAGGTCGCGGTCGGACAGCGCGCCGTGGCCGAGCTCGCCGCCTTCGTTTTCCTTGACCAGGTCCGAGTCGTCGTGATCGACGTCGCCGTCGAGGTCGAGGTCGCCGCGGACGTCGTAGGAGGGCGCGGTCTCCCAGCCCTCGACGAGCGTGATGTCGGTGGAATCGCACACGCCGTCGGCGTTGACGTCGCCGAGCGGGATGCCGAAGGGGACGCCGTAGGCGGAATAGCGCACGCCCTCGACCATGCCGCCCGCGCCGTCGATCAGCGCGACCACGTCCGCGCGCCAGTTCGGGCAGTAGTAAACGCGCTCCTCGAGCGTGCCGTCCGCAGCCCCGGCCCAGCCGTTCGTCGCGTCTCCGTCCCTGAGCACCACATGGTCAATGTAGGAGCTGCCGCCGAAACCGCCAGCCCCGGCGGCGTGGTGCAGGAAAAGCTCCTTGGGATCGGCGTCGCCCGAGCGGTAGGTCGCGACCGCGCGCCAGCGCTCGTCGAACACCGTTTCGAACACGATGTCGCTGCCGTCGACGTCGCCGTCGGTGTCCGTGTCCTGGTGGCGAGCGACGAGGTAGCCCAGGCCGTTGTAGCGGTACGCGCTCACGAGCTGCGATTTGGCCGGGCTCGTGGCGCGCACGTACACCGCGCGCAGCCGCCCGAACACGTCCCAGACGTACTCGTAATTCTCGCCGTCGTCGGTCATGTTGCCGACCGCGTCGTAGGCGAGCGAAAAATCGTCCGAGCTGTCGGAGTCGATGTCGCGAGCCTCGAGCTCGTTGACCGCGTTGTGCGAGCGCGTCTCGTTGAGCTCGCCCGCGTCGCTGCCGTCGTTGTCGCCATCGAGGTCGACGAGGTTCGTGTTCCAGTTGCCCGTCTGGTTGAGGCCCCACACTTGGTTGCGCGTGCGGCCCCTGATCGAGGTCGGCGGCGGGCCGCCGGTCAGCGTCCCCTCTTCGGCGCCGATCAGGCGATTGAGGTTGTCATTGGCGTACAGCACGTCGTGGCCCTCGTGCACACCGTCGTCTTGGTACGTGATGTTCGAGTTCTCGTCGTAGCCGACGTCGACCTTGTAGAAGTTGCGGTTGGTTGCGAGCGCTTTGGTCCAGCGGCTCACGATCGTGCGATCGAAGCGGTCGAGCGCGGAAAACGTCGTGCCCGTGCCGTTGTAGGCCTTCGAGAACACGTCGACCTCGTCGTACTGCGTGCGCACGACGTGACCGACGCCGTTGTAGTCGTAATTGACGATGTCGCTGTCCAATGCGTCCTTGATCGTCGTAACGCGGCTCACCTCTTCGTCGTGCCAGTTGCCGCCGCGATACAGGAAGTCGTACGTCGTCCCGCCGGGGAGCGTCATGTCCGAGCGGCGAATCGTGTTGCGGCCATTGGTGGCCTTCTCGAATGTGTAGGCCACCTCGCGATATCCGCTGCCACCGACTGCGGAGTCGAGGTCTTGGCGGAAGTTCGTGACGTTGCCCCAGCCGTCGTAGACGTACTTGACCTGGTCGAGAATCGTGCCGTTCGCGATGCCAGAGCCGTCGACCGACGTCGAAGCGCGCTGGGTCACCGTTTCGCGGCGACCGAGTCCGTCGTACGTCGTCTGGATGAGCTGCACCTCGTCGTCGAAGTCGGCGTCGATCGTTGTGGCCTTGCGCGCGATCAGGCGGCCGGCGAGGTCGTAGTCCGACTCGATCACGTTGCCAGCCTGATCGCGCTTCCAGATCTCCTGGCCCTGGGCGTTGTAGGCGTGCTTCACGACGTCGGTGCTACCCGACGAATCAGGGTAGGTTTCGATTCCCGGCAGGTGCCCGGTCGCGATCTTCGAGTCCCCTGCGCCCGTGCCCTTGGTCGTGCCAAACGTGTAGGTCGTCACTTGGTCGGCTTCTGGCGACGGGAGGTCGGCCGTGATCGAAGTCTGCAGCCCGTCGGTGTAGCCGTAGGCCACCGTCTGGTCCTCGTCCCCGTGCGAGCCGCCGCCGGGCGTGCCGTCGGTGTAGTTGGCGATCACCTTCGTGCGTCGCCCGAGCGCGTCGTACTCCGTGCGCGTGACAATCCCCTTGGGGTCGGTCACTTCCTTGAGCGTGCCGTCGGTGTTGTAGGTGTAGGTCGTTCGCAGCGCGGTGCCCGAACGCGACGGGACCGAGAGGCCGTCACGGTCGAACGTGGCCACGTTGTTCGTGGCGTGGTTCGTGCCGTACTGCACGACATCCTGTGTGCGATCGAACTCGTCGTACCAAGTCGCCGTGATCTGAATGCGTCCCTTGACGTCGCTGTCGGTGTACTTGAGCCGGTCGGTGTCGGCGTTCGTGTCGAGCGCGCCCGTCGTCGGCGACCCCGTGCGATCGCTGTAGAAGCGCGAGATCGTGGCGGACATGATCTCGTGCCCGTCGTCGTCGAATGTGGTTTGGCGCTCTTCGAGCACGATGTCGCCAGCGACGTCGTCCACGTCCGAGTAGGCCGAGTCGTTGTCGACGGCGAGCACGAAGTGGTGCGTCTGGCGACCGTGCCGGTCGTAGGCGAATTTCTCGAGCTGCTCGCCGTCTCGCTTGAGCGTGCGCCCCGCTGCGTCGAACCACGTGAGCGACTCGAGCGTGTCGTCGTCCGAGCCGTCAGCCGCGTCGATCTTGTGGCGGATGGTCTTCCACGCCTGTCCGCGGTCGTCGTAGAACGTCTCGCGGAGCGCGACGCGGTTGGTCGTGGTGGTCGGAGCGCTCGATGCGCTCAGCCCCGACGACGAGCTGTACTGCGCCGTCGCGGTGACGCGGCCGAGGTTGTCGTGGGCGTTGACCGTATGCGGCGCGGTCGGGTTGACGACCGCGATCACGTGGCCGCGCGCGTCGTTGAAGTACGTCGTCTCGCGCTTGCCGGTCGTGTTGTCCTGGACGAACAGCGTGCGCTTGGTGACGTAGCCGTTTCCGCCCGCGGAGCCGCCGTCGAAGGTCGTCTCTTCGACCTTGACCATGTTGCTCGTGCCGCTGCTCTCGCCGCCCGCGAGGCCATTGTCGTTCGTGCCGATCCAGCGCTCGATCGCGTTGCCGCGCGTGTCGAACACGCTGCGCGTGATCGTGCCGTGCGCTTCCTTCGTGCGGCGACGGCGACCCATGTCGTCGTATCCGTAGAGCGTCGCGTCGAAGTGCGTGCCGTCGGTGCCGGGCAGGCTTGAGGGAATCGCGAACTAGGCGCGCTCTTCGTCCACGCGCGTGCCGGTGTCGTCGAAGCGGCTGACGTGAAGCTGCGCGACGGTTCCGACGTCCACTGCGCTGATCGGGTCGGCGTCCATCTCGTCGATGTAGCCGGTGAGCGCCGAGCTGGAGACGTTGCCCGAGAGAGCGATGACGCCGCTCGCCTCGACCTTGCCGGCGTGGTTGGTGACCGTGTAGCCCACGGGCCCGTAGCGGTCCCCCGATCCCGAGACGTACTTGGTGAAGCTGAGCGTGACGCGACGACGGTCCTTCAGGATCGTGTAGTACTGCTGGGTCACGCGCCCGTCGGGGAGCGTGGTCAGCGACCGGTGCCCTTGGGCGTCGAACGTGTGCAGGGTGGTGAGCGGCGCCGCCGTGCCCGTGTGCGAGAAGCCGGTCGGCGGGCTCAGCGAGGTTGTGTTGGCATCATCGACCTCCTTGGTGAGCAGGCCGTTGGTGTACTCGCGATATGTGATCCTGCCGTCGCGGGACTTGTGGAAGTCCACGGTGCCATCAAGTGCAACGTGGCTCGACTCCTCGGCCGTGACGTTGGCGCCGTTCTCGGCCGTGTCGACTGCCTCGATCGTGCGGGCGACCTTCGTGCTGGAGAGCGTGTTGGGTGACGAGGCGGCCGTCGTCGCGACTTGCAGGAGAAGTCCCTCCCCTGCCAGCGGGAACTGCAGCTTGCCTTCGTACCTCTCGTCCTCGTCGATCACCGGACGAAGCAGCGTCGTCGAACCGACGGTCTTGCTCAACGAGTCGTAGCCGATCTGCCGGAACATGTAGTCGGTGGACGCCGTTCCCGCTTCCCGGAACTTCTCGCGCATGAGGAAGCCGGTGAGATCCCCGGAGCTGACCCGCACATAGACGTTCACCAGCCCGACGCTCGAGCTCAGCGCGACCGTTCCATCCGGTGCTGCCGGGCTGCCGCTGTTGTGGGTGTAGGACGAGAGCGATGCCGGGGTGCCGATCTCGGTGACGCAGCCGTTCGCGTTGCGCGTGACCGCCGTGACCCAGGTCGAACCAGGCGAGCTCGACGGGTCGCCCGCCGTGATCACCTGGCTCAGCGACTGACCGATCTCGTCGAAGTACTGCGTGAGCCAGGTCCCGTCAGGTCGTTGCACGCTCGCGCGGTCCTGCCATTCTTCGTCGTAACCCGACGCCGACGGGTGCGCCGCGTTGGTCTCATACCGGAACGTGAACGTTCCCGAGCCCGCTCCCCCGCAGCCGCAGTCACCGTTGAAGGCGGCCTCGGAGATCCGTCGGCTCGAGTCGTACTCGAAGTAAGCCGAGCCGAAAGAGCGCAGGTTCGCGGTCGTCTCGGAGAGAATGTCGTCGTCGAACGTCGCGTCCTGGAACTCGTAGCGGCGCGCGCCCTCGGCCTGCACGACGAGCT
>JBIKYW010000235.1:0-5457 GCA_044355055.1 Planctomycetota bacterium
CGCGGTGGCGTTCCTCGCGTGGCTCGTGATCCGCTCGAGCCCGGTGCAGCGGCTCATGACTTCGGCGCTCGTGCTGATCCTCTCGGGTGCCGCGGGAAATCTCTACGACAACCTCTTCATGGCGCCGCGCCGTCCGGGCGCGCGATTCGGTGAGGTGCGCGACTTCCTCGACGTCTATTTCCCCGTGTGGGATTGGCACTTCCCGACCTTCAATGTCGCGGATGCGTGCATCACGGTCGGTGCCGTCTTGTTGATCGCGTCGAGCCTGCTCGCGCCCAAGCCGAGCGAAGGCCCGTCGACCGCCCCCAAGGCGTGATTGCCGCCCGCGCGGTGCGGGCGTACTCTCTTCGTCCATGGCACTCTTGGGCGTCGAGTGCGGCGGGCTCTCGCTGCGCAATCCGATCCTCTCGGCCTCGGGCACCTTCGGGCACGGGCTGGAGATGCAGCACTTCGCGCCGCCGGGTCTCCTCGGCGGGCTCGTGAGCAAGACGGTCACGCTCAAGCCTCGTCCCGGCAATCCTCATCCGCGCATCGCCGAGACCGAGGCGGGTCTTCTGAACTCGATCGGCCTCGAGAATCGCGGCATCGAAGCGTATCTGCGCGACGTGTTGCCCGCGATGGCCACCGCGGACTGCGCGGTGGTGACGAACATCGGCGGCGAGAAGGTCGAGGACTTCGCCGAGCTGGCGCGCATCCTCGGCGAGCGCAGCGAAGTCGACGCCATCGAGGTCAACCTTTCCTGCCCGAACGTACAGGGCGGCAAGCTCCCGTTCTCGACGGATCCGCGCGTCGCCGAGAGCGTGATCACGAGCGTGCGTGCTGCGACGCGCAAGCCGATCTTCGCGAAGCTCAGTCCCAACGTCACCGACATCGGTGAGATCGCCAAGGCGTGCGAGGCCGCCGGTGCGGATGCGGTCACCGCGGTGAACACGCTGCTCGGCATGAGCGTCGATTGGCGCACGGGCGCGCCGGGCATCAACACGGTCATGGGCGGTTACTCCGGCATCGCGATCAAGCCCGTCGCGCTGCGCTGCGCATGGCAGTGCGTGCGCGCCGTGAAGATCCCCGTGATCGGCTGCGGCGGCATTGGCAAGGCCAGCGACGTCTTGGAGTTCCTGGTCGTCGGCTGCGCTGCGGTCGAGGTCGGCACGAGCTGCTTCAGCGATCCTTCGAACATCGCGCGCCTCGCGGGCGAGATCGAGGCACTCTTGGACGCGCGAGGCATCGCCGACGTTCGTTCGCTGATCGGTTCCCTGCGCGTTCCGGGTGCGCCCGCGGCCGCCTGCGCTCCGACCCTGGCGGGGGCCAAGTAGCGTGAAGCTCGAGCTGCTCCGCCCCGCTCACGTCCGCAGCGCCGTCGACATCTATCTGCGGCACGCGTTTCCGCCGGGTATGGGCGGGCGCCCGCGCATCACTTCGGCCGACCTCGCGGGGCACGAGACGATCGAGGCGCTGTTTGCCGCGATGGACCGCCTGCGCGCGACGGACGTCGAGGGCTGTCGCCGTTACTCGCTGCAGCTCGGCAACCACCTCTATCCCTTCATGAAGTTTGTGGTGGAGGAGTACCTCGTGAACGGCGAGTACTTCTTCTCGATCGACACGCACGACGAGCTCGATGTGCGGCCGCACCACCCCGACTACAGCGCGTTCCAAGACCTCAAGGTCCACAACCGCGCGCTGAAGGCGGAGGTCGAGAGCGCGTGGCGCATGTCGGGCCTGCCGACGCTCGACGACCTGCGCAGCCTGTGCGAAGAGCTCGGAGCGGGGGAGCGCGAAGAATCCAATGGCCTGCGGATCTTGTTGGTGGAAGACGACCTCGCCGTCGCCTTCGCCATCCGCGCGTGGCTGTGTGCCAAGGGCTACGCCGTCGACCTCGCGCACTCCGGCGAGGCGACTCTCCAAGCCCTGCGCAGCGAGACGCTGCCCGACCTCGTGATCCTCGACTACGAGCTGCCGGGCCTCGACGGTGAGTCGGTCCTCGCGGAGGTCCGCGGCGACGTGCGGCTCGCCGGTCTGCCGATCCTGATGGCGACCGCGGCCAAGATCGACCTTGGGCGCCTCGGGCGCGTCAACGGGGTTCTGCACAAGCCCTACCCCCGCGACCTCTTGTTCGCGACCCTGCAGCGGATGCTCGCTGCGCGCTGCGCCGCGACCCCGCCTGCGGTGCGCTAGAACCGCCTCCGGTGCGAGCTTTCGGGGCTCGGGCTTCCATCGGGGCAGGGTAGGGCTTTCAATGTTCGCCCCATGTCGTTCCCGTGCCTCCGGCGCGGGGCGGCGCACCCTCTTCTCCGCTAGCACCACACATGGCTTTCGACTGGGATAGCTTCTCCGACAAGTTCTCCATCTTCGGGGAGGGCTTCGGCCGCTGGCTGAAGGGCGCCTTCGGGTCCGCGAACGAGCGCGTCGTGCGCGGCCTCGTGCCGGTCGTGTCCCAGGTGAATGAGCTGGAGTCGTGGGCCAAGGGCCTCTCGGCGGAAGAGTTCAAGCAGCACACCACGGAGTGGCGGGCGCGGCTTGCGGGCAAGGAACTCGACGAACAGCGCGCGATCATGGACGAGATCCTGCCGCGCGCCTTCGCGCTCGTCCGCGAGGCGAGCGTGCGCACCCTCGGCCTGCGCCATCACGACGTGCAGCTCGTCGGCGGCATCGTGCTCCACCAAGGCGCGATCTCCGAGATGATGACCGGCGAAGGCAAGACGCTGGTTGCGACGCTGCCTCTGTACCTCAACGGCTTGACCGGACGGCCTGTGTACCTCGTCACGGTCAACGACTACCTCGCGCGGCGCGACTGCGCGTGGATGAAGCCGATCTTCGACTATCTCGGCGTGTCGAGCGGCGCGATTCAGTCGAACATGGGCTCGTGGGAACGCAAGCCGATCTACGCCTGCGACATCGTCTACGGCACGAACAACGAGTTCGGCTTCGACTACCTGCGCGACAACATGAAGACGCGCGCGGAAGAGCAGGTGCAGAAGAACCTGTACTACGCGATCGTCGACGAGGTCGACAGCGTGCTGATCGACGAGGCGCGCACGCCGCTGATCATCTCGGGCCCCGCGCAGGAGTCGAGCGGCAAGTACCAAGTCGCCGACATGGTCGCGCGCAAGCTCGTGCGCGAGACGCACTTCGAGGTGAAGGAGAAAGAGCGCAGCGCGACCCTGCTCGAGCCGGGCATCGTCGAAGCCCAGAAGCTCGTCGGCGTCGAGAGCTTCTACACGCCGGGCAACGAGGACTGGCCGCACTACATCGAGAACGCGCTGCGTGCGCACAATCTCTACCAGCGCGATGACCAGTACGTGGTCGAGCCCGGCGAAGACGGCCAGCCGGAGGTCGTGATCGTCGACGAGTTCACCGGCCGCAAGATGAGCGGGCGTCGCTGGTCGGACGGCCTGCACCAGGCGGTCGAGGTCAAGGAAGGGCTCACGCCGCGGCGCGAGAACCAGACGCTCGCCACCATCACGTTCCAGAACTACTTCCGACTGTTCCGCAAGCTCGCGGGCATGACGGGCACCGCGCTGACGGAAGCGAACGAGTTTTGGAAGATCTACCAGCTGCGGGTGGTTTCGATTCCCACGAACAAGCCCGTCGCGCGCAAGGACAACCGCGACATCGTCTATCGCACCAGCCCGGAGAAGTGGAAAGCGATCGTCGACGAGGTCGAGCAGGTCCACAAGGCGGGCCAGCCGATCTTGATCGGCACCACTTCGGTCGAGAAGAGCGAGCACATTTCCAAGCTCCTGCGCCAGCGCGGCGTGAAGCATGAGGTGCTCAACGCGAAGAACCACGAGCGCGAGGCGAACATCGTCGCGCACGCGGGCGAGATCGGCGCGGTCACCGTCGCGACGAACATGGCGGGCCGCGGCACGGACATCAAGCTCGGCGGCAACTACGAGTGGCGCCTCGCGCGCGCGCTCGAGGAGGCGGGTCTGCAGCAGGGCGACGCCGAAAAGCTCGCCGAGATCGCGCAGGTGCGCGACCGAGTGCGCGAAGCCTGTGACCGCGATCAGGCCAAGGTGCTCGAGCTCGGCGGTCTCTACGTGCTCGGCACGGAACGCCACGAGGCGCGCCGCATCGACAACCAGCTGCGCGGTCGCTCGGGGCGTCAGGGCGACGCGGGTTGCTCGCGCTTCTACCTGTCTCTCGAAGACGACTTGATGCGCCGCTTCTATCGCGACTGGGTGAAGAACGCGATGGAGAAGATGGGCATGACCGAGGGCACGCCGATCGAGTCGGGCATGGTGACTCGCGCGATCGAGAAGGCGCAGCGCAAGGTCGAGGACTACAACTTCGAGATCCGCAAGTCGCTGCTCGAGTACGACGACGTGATGGACCAGCAGCGCAAGACGATCTACGCCGTGCGCCAAGACGTGCTCGAAGGGCGCGGCCTGCGCGAGCGCATCGAGGAGTTCACGGCGAGCTCGATCCAGCGCACCGCGGTCGCTCACAAGGGCGATCCGGAGGGCTTCGGCGCGTGGTTCCAGCGCGCCTTCGGCATCGACCTCGACAAGTCGGCCGCCGCGGTTGCGACGGACAAGCTCCCGAACGCGCAGCCGGCGGTCGAGGCGGCGCGCGCGAACTACGACGCGCGCGAGAAGGCCATCGGCGACGAGATGATGCGCCGCGTCGAGCAGTACATCCTGCTCAACACGATCGACTCGCGTTGGAAGGATCACCTCTACGCGATCGACGCGCTCAAGACCGGCATCGGACTGCGCGGCTATGGCCAGCAGGATCCGAAGAATGAATACAAGCGCGAGGGCTTCCAGCTGTTCCAGAAGCTGCTCGGAGTCGTCGAGGACGAGGTCTCGAGCCTCTCGCAGCGCATTCGCGTGCAGCCCGAGGGCGAGGCTCCGAGTGCTCCGTCGCGGGCGGCGGCGACTCCGCCGCGAGCCGAGCCTCCGGCCCTGCCGCAGCCCGCGCCCGTGGATCCCGAGACGGCCGCTGCGCGTGCCCGCGCTGCCGAGCGTCTGCGCGCGGTGGCCAAGCGCGCCGCAGCCGGAGAGGTCGCGCCGCCGACGCCGCCGAGCGCGCCCGCGACTCCCGAGCCGACTCCGGCTCCCGCCGCGCCTGCGAGTGCTCGACCGAGCGCGCCGCAGCCTCCGGCGGCTGGCACGCCCGTTCCCGCGGCCGCGGCCTTCGATCTCAAGCGGCGCCTCGATGCCCTCGCCAAGCAGAAGGAAGCGCAGGCCGCCGCCCAGCGTCCGCCGGACGTGGAGCGTGTCGACCGCAACGATCCTTGCCCCTGCGGCTCGGGCAAGAAGTACAAGAAGTGCCACGGCGCGACCGAGGGCGACGGCGACTAGGCCGCGCCAGCTCTGCGTGGCGCCCTCACCGCTCCCCGTGACGCGGGACCCCAGTCCCGGGCTCACGCGCGCGCTGCTCCACGCGGCCTATGACCTCCTGTGGGTCGCTGGGCTGATCGTCGGAGCCCCGTACTTCTTGGTGCGCGGCCTCTTC
>JBIKYW010000236.1:0-5455 GCA_044355055.1 Planctomycetota bacterium
GCGCGTTGGCCTGTCGCTTCAGGTCGACGCAGCGGCACCAAGCGACGCGATAGAGCCACGTGCCGAAGCTGCCGCGCGTGGGGTCGAAGGCGTCCTGTGACAGCCGCTCGAGCGCGTGCCACGTGAGCTCGGAAAACAGGTCGTCCCGGGCCGCGGGCTCCTGCTCGAAGTGCCCTATGCAGTGCAGGAAGAGCGGGCGGTAGCGCTCCAAGTACAGGCGCACCGCGTCCTCGCGACGCGCCCGCAGCCCTGCCACCAGCTCGGAGTCTTCCAACCTCGCCGTTTCCCCCTGCGGCGGTGATAGGAACTCGCAACGGCGCTTGCAAGCTCTGCTGTCTCGCGACAATCCGCGGGTCTTGGTCCGCTCGGACTACGTTCCGAGGAAGGTGGAGGGAATTCGAGCCGCGTCCTATCCTACTCGCGCCCTTCGTCCGCTCGCCGTCACCTGTCGGAGCTTCGTCGTCTTGAAGGAAGTCGTCCTCGTCGGTGCTTGCCGTACCCCGATCGCCAAGTTCCAAGGCTCCCTCGCGAGCTTCCGCGCCCCCGACCTCGGAGCGCTCGCCATCGCCGAAGCCCTGCGCCGGGCTGGGGTTCCCGCAGACGCGGTCGACGAGGTCATCATGGGCAACGTGCTCCAAGCGGGGCTCGGCCAGAACCCGGCCCGTCAGGCGGCGCGCAAGGCCGGCATCCCCGACCGCGTCGGATCGTTCACGGTCAACAAGGTCTGCGGCTCGGGATTGAAGAGCGTGATGCTCGCCGCGCAGGCCATCCGCGCGGGCGATGCCGAGGTGATCGTCGCGGGCGGCATGGAGAGCATGTCCAACGCGCCGTACCTGCTCCCGGAGGCGCGCGCGGGCGTGCGCCTCGGCCACGGCAAGCTGCTCGACTCGATGGTCTGGGACGGCCTGTGGGACATCTACAACGACTTCCACATGGGCCTCACCGGCGAGAAGGTCGCCGAGAAGTACGGCATCACGCGCGCCATGCAGGATGCGTTCGCGGCGCAGAGCCACCAGCGCGCGGCCGAGGCCACGGCGGCGGGTCGCTTGAGCGACGAGCGCTTCGCGATCGCGATTCCCCAGCGCAAGGGAGAGCCGCTGCAGTTCAACACGGACGAGGGCATCAAGGGCGACACGACGGCCGAGTCGATCGCCAAGCTCAAGCCCGCGTTCAAGCCCGACGGCGGCACGGTCACGGCCGCGAATGCCTCGTCGATCAACGACGGTGCGTCGGCGGTGGTCGTGATGAGCGCGGAGCGCGCCAAGGCGCTCGGCTGCAAGCCGCTTGCGCGCGTGCTCGCCTACGGCACCGGCGGCTGTGCGCCGGAGTGGGTCATGATGGCGCCGGAGATCTCGATCAAGGGCGTCGCGGCCAAGGTGGGCATGAAGCCCTCGGACTTCGATCTGCACGAGATCAACGAGGCTTTCTCCGCGGCCGCGGTCGCGCTCACCAAGGTGCTCGAGCTCGACCCCGCGAAGGTCAACGTCAACGGCGGCGCGGTCGCCATCGGTCACCCGATCGGGGCGAGCGGCTGCCGCGTGCTGACCACGCTGCTCCACGCCCTGAAGCAGCGCGGAGCGAAGCGCGGCATGGCGTCCCTGTGTCTGGGCGGCGGCAACGCGGTCTCGATGGCGGTGGAGGCTCTCTAGTCATGGCGTACTACGGGAACGTCGCCGTCATCGGCGCGGGCACGATGGGCAACGGCATCGCGCAGACCTTCGCGACCCACGGCAGCGCGGTGGCGCTCGTGGACATCGACCCCAAGGGGCTCGAGAAGGGTGTGGCCGCGATCCATGCGAGCCTCGACAAGTTTGCTTCGAAGGGCGTGCTCACGAAGGAAGCCGCCGATGCGGCCTTCGCCCACGTGCACCCGTCGAGCTCGATGGATGCGGTGAAGAGCGCGCAGCTCGTGGTCGAGGCGGTGTCGGAGCGCGAGGCGATCAAGAAGAGCGTGTTCGCGCAGCTCGACGCACTCACCGCCCCCGACTGCATCCTCGCGACGAACACGAGCTCGATCTCGATCACCGCGATCGCTGCGAGCACGAAGCGCCCCGACAAGGTGATCGGGATGCACTTCATGAATCCCGTGCCGCTGATGAAGCTCGTCGAGGTGATCCGCGGTCAGGAGACCTCCGCGGAGACGACGGCCAAGGTGGTCGCGTGCTCCGAAGCGCTCGGCAAGGTGCCGGTCGAGGCGAGCGACTATCCGGGTTTCGTTTCGAACCGCGTGCTGATGCCGATGATCAACGAGGCCGCGTACTGCCTGATGGAAGGCGTCGCGACCAAGGAGGGCATCGACACGGTGATGAAGCTCGGCATGAACCATCCGATGGGGCCGCTGGCGCTCGCCGACCTGATCGGGCTCGACGTGTGCCTCGACATCCTGAACGTGCTGCACTCGGGGCTGGGCGACGACAAGTATCGGCCCTGCCCGCTGCTCAAGCGCATGGTGGCGGCCGGTCGCCTCGGCCGTAAGTCCAAGAAGGGCTTCTACGACTATTGATGCGCCGCGGCCCGCGCGCGCCACTTCGAAACGAACCTGCGAGACGAGACACCGCGAAGGACTGAGCCCATGTTCGAACTCTCCGAAGAACTGACAATGGTGCGCGACGCCGCGCGCGACTTCGCCGAGCGCGAGCTGAAGCCGCGCGCGACCAAGCACGACCGCCAAGAGCACCTCGATGACGAGGTGCTCGCGAAGATCGCAGAGCTCGGCTTCTGGGGGCTCACCGTGCCCGAGCAGTACGGCGGCGCGGGGATGGGCAACCTCGCGCTCTCGACCGTGCTCGAAGAGATCAACCGCGGCTGCGCGGCGACGGGCGTCACGGTCAGCGTGCACAACAGCCTCTTGTGCGCGCCGATCCTGAAGTGGGGCACCGACGAGCAGAAGGCGCGCTTCCTGCCGAAGCTCGCGAGCGGCGAGTGGATCGGCGCGTATTGCCTGACGGAGCCGAACTCGGGCTCCGACGCGGCCGCGCTCGTCACCAAAGCCGAGCGCGATGGCGACCACTACGTGCTGAACGGCACGAAGATCTGGGTGACCTCGGGCTCGATGGCGGGGCTCGCGCTCGTCTACGCGCGCACGAACCCCGATCCGAAGCTGCCGAAGGCGAAGGGCATCAGCGCGTTCTTGGTCGAGACCACGACGCCGGGCTGCGTGGTGGGCAAGAAGGAGAAGAAGTGCGGCATCCGCGGCTCGCCTGCGACCGAGCTGCTCTTCGAAAACTGCCGCGTGCCTGCGGCAAACATGCTCGGCACGCTCGACAAGGGCTTCCCGATCGCGATGGACACGCTCGACGGCGGTCGCATCGGCATCGCCGCGCAGTCGGTCGGCATCGCGCAGGCCTGCATCGAAGAGGCGATCGCCTACGCCAAGGTGCGCGTGCAGTTCGGCAAGCCGATCGCGCACTTCCAAGCGATCCAACACAAGATCGCCGACATGCAGACGCGCATCGACGCCGCGCGCATGCTCGTGCAGAAGGCGGCGTGGCTGCGCGACCGCGGCGAGCCCTGCGGACGTCAAGCCGCGCAGGCCAAGCTCTTCGCCTCGCAGGCGGCGAACTTCTGTGCGGACGAGTGCCTGCAGATTCACGGCGGTGCGGGCTACACAGACCACTTCATCACCGAGCGCCTGTTCCGCGACGCGCGTATCACCGAGATCTACGAGGGCGCGAGCGACATCCAGCGCCTCGTCATCGCCCGCTCGGTGATCGGCTGAGACACCCGAGCGCGAAGCCGTGAACGCCACCGAGACCCTCGCTGCACGCATCGAACGCGGTGATCGCACCGCGCTCGCGCGCATGATCAGCTGGGCCGAGAACGGCGACCCGCGCTTTGCGGCGGAACTCAACGCACTTTGGCCGAAGGTCGGCCGCGCGTGGCGCGCTGGCGTCACCGGTCCGCCGGGCGCGGGCAAGAGCACGCTGGTCAACGAGCTCGCGCGCGTCGAGCGCACGCGCGGCAAGACGGTCGGCATCGTCGCTGTGGATCCGTCGAGCCCGTTCACGGGCGGCGCGCTGCTCGGCGACCGCATTCGCATGGACGATCGCACGCTCGATCCGGGCGTGTTCATCCGCTCGATGGCGTCGCGCGGCAGCCACGGCGGCCTCGCGCGCGCGGCGGCGAGCGCGTGCGACGTGCTCGACGCGTTCGGCTTCGGCACCATCCTCTTGGAGACGGTCGGCGTCGGACAGGCGGAGTACGACGTGCTCGACGCAGCCGACACGGTGGTCGTCGTCCTGTGCCCCGGGGCGGGCGACGGCATCCAAGCGATGAAGGCAGGCCTGCTCGAAGTTGCCGATGTGCTCGTGGTGAACAAGAGCGATATGCCCGGCGCGGAGCGGCTGATCAACGACCTCACCGAGGCCGTGCACGTGCGCTTCACGAAGCGCGCGTGGCAGGTGCCGGTGGTCGCCGCGAGCGCGGGCACGTCGAAGGGCATCGACGACGTGCTCGACGCCATCGCCGCGCACCGCGCGCACGTCGAGGCGCAGGGCCTCGAGGCCGCGCGTCGGCGCAAGCGCGTCGAGCAGGTGCGGCACTCGGTGTCCGAGCAGCTCGCCGAGCGCCTGTGGGGTCCGGCTGGGCTGCGCGAGCGCGTCGCGGCGCAGCTCGCGGAGGGCGCTTCGCCGCACGCGATCGCAGCGGCACTGCTCGAAGAGATCACACGAGGGCTAGCGAAGCCCGCGGAGGCACGACGATGACGCTCGACGGAACCCGACCGGAAGTTCGCGCGATCGACGCGCGGGCAGTTTGGCAGAAGGAGTTCGATGCCGCGAAGAAGCGCGGCGTTGAGTTCACGAGTCTCTCGGGAGCGCCGCTTGCGCCGCTCTACGGTCCGGACGAAGCGCAGGTCGACTTCGAGAACGACCTCGGCCATCCGGGCTCGTTCCCGTTCACGCGCGGCGTGCACCCGACGATGTACCGCAGCCGGCTGTGGACCATGCGCCAGTTCGCGGGCTTCGGCAGCGCGAAGCAGACCAACGAGCGCTTCAAGTTCCTGCTCGCGCACGGGCAGACCGGCCTTTCGACGGCCTTCGACTTCCCGACCTTGATGGGCTACGACTCCGACCACGCACACTCGCTCGGCGAGGTGGGGCAGGTCGGCGTCGCGATCAGCTCGCTCGCGGACATGGAAGTGCTGATGGACGGGATCCCGATGGCCGAGGTCTCGACCTCGATGACCATCAATGGCCCTGCGCCGATCCTGCTCGCCTTCTACATCGCCTGCGGCGAGCGCCAAGGTGTCGATCCGAAGCTGCTGCGCGGCACGGTGCAGAACGACATCTTGAAGGAGTATCAGGCGCAGCACGCGTGGCTCGTCCCCGCGGAGCCCGCGCTGCGGATGATCACCGACGTCATGGGCTACTGCTCGCGCAACGTGCCGCAGTGGAACACGATCTCGATCTCCGGCTACCACATCCGTGAGGCGGGCTCGACCGCTGCGCAGGAGCTC
>JBIKYW010000014.1:0-17074 GCA_044355055.1 Planctomycetota bacterium
GAACCATCGGATGAAGAAGCTCTCTCTGCTGTTGCTCGCGCCGCTCGCATGGGCCCAATCGGCCGACGAAGCCGCCATCACCAAGCTCTACGAGACGCGGGATATCGCGTCGCGTATCGGCGCGCTCTTGCCGATGCCGGTTCTCGGTGTACCCCAGAAACTGCGGGAGAAAACCGAATCGGGCGAACAAAGTCCGACCGCCGTTGCGGACGACGACACCGGGACGAAGCAACAGCTTGAAAGCGGCATAAGACGTCTTGAGGAGCTCCTTCGTCGTCATGCGGGACTGAGCGCCGAGACGCTCGCGAGCCCCAAGCGGCTGCGGATGACCGAAGCGGGCACGCTGGTGGCAGAGACGAGCGCGAGCGAGCAAGAGCGACTGGCCCGAGTCGTCGAGAACCTGCGTCGCTTCGAGGGAGCTTTTTCCGTCGAAGCGCTGTTGGTGGAGGTGCCGCGCGATGTCACGCAAGACCTTGGTCTCAACGAAAGTTCCGTGCTGCAAGCCGAGGTCGAGCGCGACGCGTTGCTCGCGTCCCTCAGGAACCGGGGAGCCTCCGTGGTCGTCGGGCCGAAGCTGCTCGTGAACCCGCTGCAGCGGGCAAATGTGATCGTCGGCGACACCTTGAACTACATCGGGGACTGGTCGGTGCACACGGTCGAGCCGGGGCCCGTCGAGGTGCTCGATCCGGTCCTGATGGAGGTCACCCTCGGCAGCGCGCTGGCGGCGTTCGTCGCTCCACTTCCCGAGAGCAAGGTCGCGCTTTCCCTCGAAGTTCAACATGCCAGCGCCGAGCGGCCGCTCCGCACCCAGCGCGTCTCGCGCGCAGGACGCGAAGTTGAAGTAGCACTGCCGGTGATCACTCAACAGCGGGCGCAGCTCGAGTTCTCGCTCGCGGACGGCGCCACGGCCGTGCTCGCGCTACCCGCGGAGAGCGAACGGGTGTTGCTGCAGTTCGTCACCGTGCGGTCCGTACCGCAGCAGAAGTGAGCGAGACCTAGCGGCCCGCGCGGCGAGCGGCGAGCGCGAACGAGATCCAGCCGAGGATCAGCGCGATTCCTCCGATCGGCGTGATCGCGCCGAACCAGCGCGGAGCGCCCAGCGCCATCGCGTAGAGCGTGCCGCTGAAGACCACGACTCCGAGCGTGAAGAACGCGCCCGCGAAGCGACTCGTGACTCCACGCTCACAGGCGAGCCCGAAGAGCGCGAGCGCCAGCGCATGCGCCATGTGATACGTGACCGCCGTGTCCCACCACGCGAGCTGCTCCGCGTCGAGGCGCTCCTTCAGCGCGTGCGCGCCGAATGCGCCGAGAATCACAGCGAGCGCGCCAAGCAGCGCGCCGAGGGACGTCCAAGTCTTCATGAAGGCTCGCTCCTCGCGCCCGAGGGCTGCGGCGGCACGCCCTGCGTCAGCGCGCGATAGATTTCGCCGCTGAAGCCGCTGGGGTTGGTGGTCTCCAGCAGCTCGCGCGAGCCCAAGGCCGCGTCGAGCTCGTGACGCGCGGCGATGCGCGCGACCATCAGCTCCTCGATGCGCTTGCGCAGCGGTCGATCGGCCAGTCCGTGAAGGCCGAGCTCGCCCCACTGCGACTCAGGCAGGACGCGCTCGACGAGGTGCGCGAGAGCGGGCGGAAGCTCGCAGATCGTCGCGTGAATCCGGTCGTTCTCGTACTCGCGCGCTGCATGGGCGCGCCACGCCAAGCCTGCGACGGACAGCACGAAACCCGCGGCCCACAGCGCGAGCGAAGGAGCAAACGCGAGCCCCGCGAGAGGGAAACCGAGCTCGCGCGGTGTGAACTCTCCGAGCTCAACCGACTGGATCGGAGCAAGGAACGAGAACGGGAGCGACGAGAGGATCGGAACCTCGATGCTCATCACTTCCCAGCGGTGTTGGCTGCCCTGATAGCTGATCCAGAGCCGGAAGAGCAGCATGAGCGCGAGCAGGATCACCGTCCCCCGCGATAGGGCTGTACGTCCGCCGTCGCCACGCGAAAGCGCAACCGCAAGCACGAGCACCTCGAAGAACATCCAGCCGCCGCCCGGCGCGAGCACGCCGGAGACGACGAAGGCGAGCCCGAGGAATCCACCGAGCGACGAGAACGCGGTGATCACGTCCCGAGGTGCGCCTCGCTCGTGCCAACTCGAGAAGACGATGCCCGCGAGGGCCACGAGCGCGCCGACGCCGAGCGACGTGAAGCCCGTGCCGACGAACTCCCCGTTGCCATCGACCTGCAGCCCGAGCAGCAGTCCCCCGACGCCGATCAGCGCGCACGCAAACATCAGCTGTCGTGCCGCCAACGATTCGCGAGGCTTCGGCGTCACTTGCACTCTCCGTTCAAGCCCGGAAACAGCTGGCCTGCTGCGGTGTCGAGCGCTTCGAGTGCGTCCTTGCGATCGCGCATGCCCGTCACGAGCCCGGGGTGACGCACGTCGAGGGCGCGCGCGAAGACGGAGGGCTGGCCCTGCGTGTCTTCGAGCAGTCGCCGGAATGCCTCGGCGGCGCGCTCCTGACGATCGCGATCGCGCCCGATGGTTCGCACGTACGTCGCGCGCTCGACGCGCGCGTGCAGCAAGAGCGTTGCGAGCGCGGGGTCGGAGAGTTGCGCATCCTGCGCGGCGCGCGCGCTCCACGTGCGCAGCCACTCGCTTTGAAGATTGGACAGACGCTCGGCGTCTTGCACGCGGGCGAGCAGCCCCGGCTCCCATTCAGTGCGACGGGACACCTCGGTCAGCAGTACGAGCCCAGCGAGCGCTTCGTCGCGATTGCCGCGCCGCAGCTCGTTGAAGAGACGCTCGAAGGCCAACCCGTCGGAGGAATCGAGCCACTCGCCGGTGCGCGGGCAGCGCGGCAACTGGAAGATGGCCTTGCGCAGCCGCAGCCACTCGGGGCGCAGATCCTTGTTGATGCGCAGGTCGAGCTCCGCCACGCGCGCGGACGCACTGCGGCCGAGAAGCTGCATCGGCTCCTGCACCGCACCACGCTCGCGGTCGCGGTCGGCGGCCGACAGCAGCGGGCCGCCGTCGATCGCCCGCACGGCGACGCTCGCGCCAAAGAGCGTGAGCGCCGCGAAGAGCGCGGCCACGGTGCCGGACGGTTTCTCGAGAAGCTCGGGCATCGGCGCCAAGTTGCATGGCGCCTTGCCCCGTTGCAAGACTTCGTCCGCCGCGGGTCGAGCCCGCGCACGCCGCTAGCGCCTGCCCGAGTCTGCCGCCTGTCGCGCGAGCGCATCGGAGAGCTCGCTCAAGCGGCGTTGGAGGTGGATGTTCTCCGCTTGGAGTTCCACGGTGAGCTCGCGGAGCGCGGCTTGCGCGGACTCGTCCGTACCGCCAGCGAGCCGCTCAAACTCTGAACCGAAGTCCGTCTTGGTTTCGCCCGCCGCGCTCTCCGCGCCGCGTTCCTCGAGCTCGCGGCAGCGTGCACGCAGAAACTCGTGGTGCTTCAGCGCGTCACCGCAGTCGTCGATCCAGTCGCGTCGCTGCAGCTCGGCGAGCACCAGCTCGCGACTGCGCTTCACAAGCGTGACGAACTCGCTGAAGTCGGGGTCGCGCAGCTCGGCGTCGAGGCGCTCGGCCTCCACCAGCAGTCGATCCACGGAATCGCTGCGGGCGTGCACGCTGCGGCGCAGGAACTCCGCGAACTGACCCACGAGCACCGATCGCCGATAGCCAGCGCTGGCCTGTCCGTTTCCACCCACCGCGTCCCGCGCTGACAACCGAGTCTCCAGCTCGGACTCCGATTCGTTGCTCGCCGCATCGGCCACGCCGCTGCGGTAAGGAGCCTTCCAGCGCACGCGCGCGACGGCGAGCGGGCCGTCGGCCTGCGTCGAACGCTTGCGCACGATCTCGTAGAGCGCGACGACTTGATGGCCCGCGCCGATCTCGGCCGCGTCGACCTGCGCGTTGCGGAAGTCGCCGTCCGCAATCGCGCGGTTTTCATAGCCGAGCAAGCGATAGCTCTCGACCTGCGAAGGATCGAACTCCACTTGGAGCTTCGCGTCGCGTGCGATCGACTGGAATGCGCCCGTGAAGTTGTCGACCAGCGCGCGCCGCACCTCGCGCTCGTCATCGACGTAGTTGCACAGGCCGTCGCCCTTGTCGGCGAGCTGTTCGAGCAAGTGGTCGTTGTGGTTGTCCATGCCGACCCCGACCGTGTTGAGCAAGATGCCCTGACGACGGCTCGACTCGACCATCGCCACCAACGCGTTGGGATCGGTGATGCCGATGTTGGCGACGCCGTCCGTGAGCAACACGACCCGGTTCTGCGCACCCTGGGTCAACGCGGCGCTCGCCTGCGCGTATCCCATCCGCAGACCCGCTTCCGTGTTCGTTCCGCCTTCCGGCGCGAGCGGCTGCAACGCACTCTCGATCAAGTCTCGATGGCGGACCGAGGTCGCAGGGAGTACGAGCGATGCATCCGAGGAGAACTTCACGATCGAAATCGTGTCTTGGGTATCGAGCTGGCTCACGAGCATCCGCAGCGCGTGCTTCACGAGCTCGAGTCTCGCTTCTTCCTCCATCGACCCCGAGACGTCGATCACGAAGGTGAGTGCGAGCGGGTCGCGTGCCTGCTTCGTGACTTCACGTCCGCGCAGTGCAACGCGCAGCATCCACGTATCGCTCGAATCACTGAACAAGCTCGGCGCGAGCTCCATCTGGATCCGGAACGTGCCTTCGCTCGGCGCTTCGACGTCGCCCTTGAAGTAGTTGAGGAACTCTTCGGTACGGACCTGCGCCTTCGTCGGAAGTTGACCCTCCGTCAGGTAGCGCCGCGCCAGCGTGTAGCTCGCCGTGTCGACGTCGGCGGAGAACGTCGAGAGACGATCGACGGCTGCGAGTTCGAACGGGTTGTCGCCCCAGTAGCGGAAGAACATGTCGCGCGGCGACTCGTTGGGCATACGGCGGCAGAGAAGCGCGATGTCCTTGAGGCGGTGCGACAGTTCGTCGACGGGCTCCGATCTCCCCGCGTCGGCGTCCTCCGAGTCGCGCAGCACGGGCCTTGCGAGTTGCTCGCGCGTGCTTGCGACCTCGTTGTGATCGCTCGACTCCACTTCTGGCGTGTTGGCTTCGCCCTCCGCGAAGTACCCCAATTCCTTGAGCCCGAGCACGAGCTCCTGCTTCTTGCCGCCGCCGGTGAGCGCGCGTGCCTTGGTCGCAGGAGCCGCACTCGGCGCCGGTGTGGATTTCGCGACGGACCACTCGCCGGGTGCGGGCTCCGCGGCACCGCCCGCAACCAACCCACCAAGGAAGCCCTCGGGACGGCCGGACGCGCCATCGGACTGTGCATCGACAACGTCGAACGCACGCCCCGTAAGGTCACCGGACGCAGCCTCCTGCGAGTTCGACTTCAGGCGTCGCTGGAGTTCGACTTCGCCGGCGGCGGGCTGCGCCAACCTGTCGACCTCGCTCGCCTCTTCGCGCTCCTCGACGAGAGCCACGATGAGCCGCTTCTCGGTGGTCGACTGCATCAGCACGAGCGAACCACCGAGCAGAAGCGCCGCTGCGGCCGCAATGCGCAGCCAGGGGCGCGCATGCCAAGGACGCACCGAGCGCCCAGCGCGGGCGCCGTCGAGTCGCGCGACCGACTCGGGGGACAGCTCTTTCGGCTCGCCCTGCGCGAGTGCACCGCTCACCAGTCCGATCGTCGCCTCGATGCGTGCACGCTCTGCGCGCAGCTCTGCGCTCGCCGCCAGCGCGGCCTCGATTTCGGACCGTTCTGCGGCGCTTTCGAGTTCACCGAGAAGGTAGGCGCACAGGAGAGCGCGCTGACGCTCCACCTCACTCGTCGCCACTCCGTTCAAGTCTTCGTTCTTCATCGCTTCCTCCTGCGCGCTCACGCGCGTCCCCCACGCTGAACCGCCCCGTCCTGCACGAGCGGCGCCAAGCTCGTCGAGAGCCGCGCCAGTCCCTCGCTCACCAACCACCCCACCGTGCCGAGCTTCTTGCCCGTGATCTCGGCGATTTCCTTGTAGGAACGCTCGCCCAAGAGGCGCAGCACGAGCACCTCGCGCTGCTCCTGCGGGAGCTTGGCCAGCTCGCGCTCGACAGCCGCGCGCGTGTCGCGCGCTTCGACCAGCTCGCTCGGAGTCTCGACCTCCGCGCGCGCCGCCTGTTCCTCCCGACCGCGCCGCCGCGACTCGGATCTCAGTGTGTCCATGCAGCAGTTCCTCGTGACTTTGTGGAGCCACGAACGCAGGTGCGCGCGCTCGGCCGCCGCGTCTCCCGCGACCTGCGCGGGCAGCTCGGGCGGACGTTCGAGCAGCCGCAGGAAGGTCTCCTGCACTGCGTCTTCGAACGGCCCACCCGGCCCGATGAGGGCGCGAGCGTGGCCGAGCAGCACCTGCTGATGCCGCTCGACGAGCTGCGCGATCGCCTGCCGCTCGCCGCGCCGCAGGGCTGCGAGCAGCGCACCGTCCGATGTTTGGTCCATGCCGTTTCGTGGTCTCTGGTTGAGCAACGCCGCCGCGGAGGGGCCGCTTGGGACTTTCCCGAGAAAACTCCCGGAGAGTAGCGCGCCGTGCCCCCACTATTCTGCGAGGCCTCGTGGCCACTCCCGCACCTGCGAACTATCGCGAGCTCGACTCTGTGCGTCTCGTCGAGACGGCGGAGCAACTCCAGCGCCGTGTAGCGGAGCGTTGTCCAGAGTCCGGTCTCGCGCAGGTCTGCGGGGAAGTCGCGGCAGCGATGCGCAGCGTCGAGCAAGTACGAGCCGAGATCGCGCGCGAGCACTGGGGCCTTCGATCGCTCGTGGCACTGTTCGTCACGTTGCTTTGCGCTGCCGTGCTCGGACTGGGCTGGAGCTTCGTGTCCACGCTCCGAGCGGGCTTCGAGGACTGGTCCGAGCTGCTGCAAGGTCTCGAGGCCGGCGTGAACGACCTCGTGTTCCTCGGCATCGCGATTTAGTTCCTCTGGCAGCTCGAACCGCGGCGCAAGCGGCACAAGGCGCTGCAGTCCCTGCATCGCCTGCGCGCGCTGGCGCACATCATCGACATGCACCAGCTCACGAAAGACCCTGAGATGGTGACGCGCTCGCGGCAGGACGCGACGGCCTCGTCACCGCGACGTTCGATGACGCCCTTCGAGCTCGTGCGCTATCTCGACTACTGCTCGGAGGCGCTCGCGCTCTTGAGCAAGGCCGCCGCCCTGCACGTCCAGAGCTTCGACGACCGCGAGACGCTCGCCGCCGTCGGCGACATCGAGGACCTCACCGACGGTCTCGCGCGCAAGATCTGGCAGAGAATCACGATCCTCGATCGCGTGCTGCAGCGCGACGACGCGCTCGAGCCGCCTCGCCGCGGGACTTTGCCGTAGCCGACGCTCACGGTCGCGCGTTGGGCGCCACAGCGAGTCGCGGCCGCCGCACCGGGTGTGGAAAGCCCGGCGGGAGCACTCGGTCGGCTGTTAGGATGCGCCGAGCCATGGAAGTGCCTGCGCTCCGCGTTCTCGTCACTGGCGGGACGTTCGACAAGAACTACAACGAACTCGAAGGGCGCCTGCACTTTCGTGAGACGCACGTGCCCGAGATGCTCGGGCTCGGCCGCTGCAAGCTGCCGATCGTCGTCGAGACGCTGATGCTGATCGACAGCTTGGAGATGACCGACGAGCATCGCGCGCGCGTGCTCGAAGCCTGTCGGAAAGCTCCCGAGGAGCGCATCGTGATCACGCACGGCACCGACACGATGGAGCTGACCGCGCGCGCGCTCGGCGAAGCTGGTTTGCCGAAGACGGTCGTGCTCACGGGCGCGATGGTGCCCTACACCTTCGGCAGCTCCGATGGGCTCTTCAACTTGGGCAGCGCGCTCGCGTTCGCGCAGTCGTTGCCGCGCGGGACGTACGTTGCGATGAACGGCCGCGCGCTCGACTGGCGCGACGCGCACAAGAATCGCGCGACGGGCGTCTTCGAAGGTCGCGCTTGACGAGCGGTTAGGCGCCGCGGAGGCGCAGAGCGAGTCGATGGCCGAGCAGCGCCATCGGAAGGTAGGCGACGACGAGATCGAGTGCGTCGAACCACAGTGGGGCGGACGGGATCATCGAGACCGCCATGATGCCGCCGACTTGAAAGAGGACGCCTACGACGAGCGCTGCGCGCAGTCGCGCACGCTGGGAGCCTGCGACGAGGCTCGCGGCGAAGGCTCCGATCAGCGTGCCGAGCGCGTGCGCGAGGAACGGCGAGAGCAATTGGGCCACCGAGTACTCGCCGATGTGCGCGTCGATGCTCGCGACGTCATTCACGTCGACGCCTGCGGGCGGCGGAAGCAGCTTCGCGCCGACGACGATGAGGCCCATGTTGACGAGACCGCCGAGAAAAGCGCCGAGGATCGCCGCGACCACGCCGCGCAAGAAGCTGCCGAGCTTGCTCATGGGGATTTTGCTCCGTGCCGCGATTCGCGGTCGCGGCGGAGTCTATCTTGGTCGCGGCGGAGGCCGCCGATGTCGAATCTGGACGCACCTGACTGGCAACCCACGCTCCAAGGCGAGCAGCTCGCCCTCGCGCCGCTCGCGGCGGCGGACTTCGAGCCGCTCTACGCGGTGGCGAACGACCCGAGGCTGTGGGAGCAACACCCCGAACCCACGCGCTACCAGCGCCCCGTCTTCGAGCGCTTTTTCGCGGCCGCGCTCTCGAGTGGCGGTGCATTGTGCGTGCGCGAGACGCGCAGTCGCGCCGTGCTGGGCTCTTCACGCTTCTACCTCTGGAACGCCGACGCACGCTCCGTGGTGATCGGCTACACGTTTCTAGCGCGCTCGCACTGGGGCGGATCGACGAATCGCGAGCTCAAGCGACTGATGCTCGCGCATGCCTTCCGCTGGGCCAGCGACGTAGACTTCCACGTCGGACCGAGCAACCTTCGCTCCCAGCGCGCACTGGAGCGCATCGGCGCGCGTCTGCACGAGCGCCGCGAGCTCGTCGACGGCGATCCCGCGACCGTGCGCCTCGTCTATCGAATCTCGCGCTCGGACTTCTTCGCGGACCGCTGAGCGCCGTCCGCGCTCACTCTTCGGTCGGCGTCGCGCCGGTCTGCGCCTGATAGAAGCGCAGCGTCGCCTTGCGCACGCGATCCGGCCCGCGTTCCTCGTAGGCTTCGCGCAGGGCATCGAGCTGATCTTCGAGGTCGCGCGCGGCATCCTCGAGCGCCTCGGTGCGCTCGTCTTGGTCTGCCGGAACCTCGCCGTCGGGGAAGCCCGCGATCACCTCTTCGAGCGCCTCGGCGAGTGCGCGCGCCGCAATCGAGTGCAGCGCATCGACGGTCTGTTCCGCGAAGCGCCCGCTGTCGTTGTAGAAGAAGGTGTCGGGGCCGCCGTTGTCGAGCTCGTGCGCGAAAGCCCACACGAGGTACGCGACGCGCTCGGGCTCCGAGAGGGAGCGCAGTCCGGCGCGCTTCACGCGGGCCGCGAGCGGGCGCGCGAGGTCATCGAGTTCCTTGTGCTCATCCACGGGCGCGGATCCTACGCACGCAGGCGAGCGGCTGCCAATGGGAGCGCCCCGGCGGGCCGACAGGTGCGGCCGCGCCGAGGCGCTCGTTGCTCGCCTGCAGACGGGTTAGAACGCCTCGTCGAAGGCCACCTCGCCGGTGACGCCCATCTGATACGCGCTGACGCGGCGCTCGAAGAAGTTCGAGAGTTCCTGCACGTCTTGGAGCTCCATGAAGGCGAAGGGGTTCTTCGCGTTGTAGCGCTTCTTGAGGCTCAGGTTGCCGAGACGTTGGTCGGCGACGTACTCGAGGTACTGACGCATGTCGCGCGAGGACAGGCCGGGGATGCCGCCTTGGAGCAGGTCTTCCGCGAACTGCGTCTCGCACGCGACCGCCTCGTCGATCATCTGGTGGATGTCGCGCTCGAGCTGCGCGTCGAAGAGCTCGGGCTCCTCGCGACGCACCGTCGCCGCGACCTCGAGAGCGAAGCTCATGTGCATGCTCTCGTCGCGGAACACCCAGTTCGTGCCGGACGCGAGGCCGTTGAGCAGGCCCTTGCTGCGCATGAAGTAGACGTAGGCAAAGGCCGCGTAGAAGAAGAGGCCTTCGACGCAGCACGCGTAGCAGATCAGGTTGAGCAGGAAGCGGCGGCGGTCTTCGGGCGTCGCAAGGCGCTCGAGCTGGAACGCCGAGTCCATCCACTTGAAGCAGAACTCGGCCTTGCGCGCGATCGACGGGATGTTGTGGATCGCGGCGAAGGCCTTCTCGCGCTCCTTGATGTCGGGCACGTAGTTGTCGAGCAGCGTCAAGTAGAACTGGACGTGCAGTGCCTCCTCGTAGATCTGGCGCGACAGGTACATGCGCGCCTCGGGCGAGTTGATGTGCTTGTAGAGGTTGAGCGCGACGTTGTTCGCCACGATCGAGTCGCCCGTGGCGAAGAACGCCACGAGACGGTGCACGAGGTGGCGCTCCGCGGGCAGCAGGCGGCTGCGGAGGTCGACGAGGTCGCTGGAGAAGTCGACCTCCTCCACCGTCCACGTGTTGCGGATCGCCGCCTTGTACATCTCGTAGAAGTCGGGGTACCGCATCGGCCGCAACGTGAGGTCGAGGCCGGGGTTCAGGATCATCGGGCGCTGGGCGAGTGCGACGGACATGGGTGATGCTCGCTTGTCGTTCGGAACGGGATTCATCCGTTACTGGCAGGCCTCGCAGGCTTCCGGGTTCTCCAGCGAGCAGGCTACGGCCTGCGCGTCAGAGACCGGAGCCGCGGCGGCGGTGGTCGAGACGGTGGTCTGACGGATGCGCGTCGCGGGGCGCGAGCGCAGGTAGTAGGTGGTCTTGAGGCCGCTCTTCCACGCGTACATGTACATGGAGGAGAGCTTGCCGATCACCGGGTTCTCGATGAAGAGGTTGAGCGACTGAGACTGGTCGATCCACGCGCCGCGCGCGCGGGCGTGGTCGATCAGGCTTTTCTGCGGCAATTCCCACGCGGTGCGGTAGAGCGCCTGCAGGTCCGCGGGGATGTCGCCGATGTCCTGAATCGACCCTTCCGCCGCCTTGATGCGGTTGCGCATGTCTTCGTTCCAGAGGCCGCGCTCCTTCAGCTCCTGCACGAGGTAGCGGTTGATCTGGATGAAGTCGCCCGAGAGCGTCTCGCGCTTGAACAGGTTGGACACCTGCGGCTCGATGCACTCGTAGCAGCCCGCGATCGATGCGATCGTCGCCGTCGGCGCGATAGCGATCATCAGCGAGTTGCGCAGACCGTGGACGGCGATGCGCGCGCGCAGGTCATCCCAGCGCTTCTCGTCGATCGACTTCACGCCCCACAGGTCCTGCTGGAGCTCGCCCTTCGCCGCGCGAGTCTGCGCGTAGGTGGGGTGCGAGCCAGACTCCACCGCGAGCTCGCAGCTCGTCGAGAGCGCGTGGAAGTAGATCTCCTCTTGGATGCGCGACGAGAGGTCGACCGCCGCTTGGCTGTCGAACGGCAGGCGCAGCTTGAAGAAGACGTCCTGCAGACCCATCACGCCGAGACCCACGGGGCGCCACGCGAAGTTGGAGTTCTTCGCCGTCTCGGTCGGGTAGTAGTTGATGTCGATCACGCGGTCGAGGCGGCGCACCGCGATGCGCGTGATCTCGCCGAGGCGCGCGAAGTCGAAGGCGCCGTTCCTCACGAGCTTGCCGAGGTTGATCGAGCCGAGGTTGCACACCGCGGTCTCGTCGTTGCTCGTCACCTCGATGATCTCGGTGCAGAGGTTCGAGAGGTGCACGGTGCGGCCTTCCGTGCCGGTCTGGTTGCACTTCTCGTTCGAGGCATCCTTGAAGGTCATCCAGCCGTTTCCGGTCTGAGCCAGCGTGCGCATCATGCGCGAGTACAGCTCGCGCGCCTTCACCTGACGCAGGAAGAGCTTCTTCTCCTCGGCCTCGACGTACGCCTTCTCAAACTCAGCGCCGTAGAGGTCCGTGAAGTGCGGCACGACCTTGGGGTCGAAGAGCGACCACATCGCATCGGCTTCGACGCGCTTCATGAACAGGTCGGGAACCCAGTTGGCGAGGTTCAAGTTGTGCGTGCGGCGCGCCTCGTCGCCGGTGTTGTCGCGCAGCTCGAGGAAGTCGTCGATGTCGCCGTGCCACGTCTCGAGGTACACGCAGCACGCGCCCTTGCGGCGGCCGCCCTGATTGACGGCGGCGACCGAGCTGTCGAGCGTCTTGAGCCACGGCACGATGCCGTTGGAGTGGCCGTTGGTGCCGCGGATCAGCGAGCCGCGCGCGCGGACGCGCGTGTACGAGAGGCCGATGCCGCCCGCGAACTTGGAGAGCTGCGCCACGTCGGCGTACTTCGCGTAGATCGACGCGAGGTCGTCGAGCGGGGAGTCGAGCAGGTAGCACGAGGAGAGCTGCGAGCGCTGCGAGCCCGAGTTGAACAGCGTCGGCGAGCTCGGCAGGTACTCGAGCGAGCTGATGAGCTGGTAGAACTCGATCGCTTCCTTGGGGTTGTGCGAGAGACCGCAGGCCACGCGCAGGAAGAAGTACTGCGGCGTCTCGAGCGCCTCGCGCGACTGCGGGTTCACGAGCAGGTAGCGGTCGTAGACCGTGCGCAGGCCGAAGTACTCGAACAGGTCGGTGTTCTCCGCGATCACGGCCTGGTCGAGCTTGCGCGAGTGCAGCGCGACGAAGTCCGCCGTGGCCTTCGAGACGAGGCCGTGCTCGTGGGCTGCCCGCACCGACTGCGAGAAGCTCATGATGTTCTGGTTGCGCACTTCCTTGTCGATGAAAGCGCCGAGCAGGCGCGCGGCGAGGCGCGAGTACTGCGGCTCCTCGGCGATCAGCGAGGCGGCCGTCTGGATCGAGAGCTGGTCGAGCTCCTGCGTCGTCGCGCCGTCGTAGAGGCCCGAGATCGTGCGCGTCGCGATGCGCATCGAGTCGACCTCGGTGAGACCGGCGGCGCAGCGCTCGATCGCGCGCACGATCTTCGTGACGTCGACCGGCTCGAGATTGCCGGCGCGCTTGCGCACGCGCATGCGGGTTTCGCCGCTCGCTGCGGCGGCGCGGCGCGCAGCCTCGCCCGGCGGCGATTGCTGCGGCTGCAGTTCGACTTGGCTCAGCTTCTGCGAGGTGGCCTGAGTTCCGAGCTCCATGGGACTTCTCCAGCGCGGGTCGACAGTTCGTGGGTGTTCAGCGGGGTGTGTGCGGGACGCACTCGTCGGGGGGCGAGGCGAGGCGCCGAAGGGAATGGCGTGGCTGCTCCCGAGAACCCCTCCTGAGCAGCGCCACCCCCGCAGCGCGGGCGGGATGCTAGCGGCGCAATTTCTAGGGGCACAAGGACCGACTAGCCCCTACAGGTTGTGGCTGGCCCCGGAAACGGGCTTGACGAACGTCGTCGCCTCGGTCCGCGGAGGGCGCCGCCGTGATGTAAAGACCCAAATCTTTTAGTGACATAGGTTTAGCGCGCTCGAAAAAGACCCCGACCGGGCTTGAAAGGGCTCCGGCGGCGCGTTCCGCGGGTCTGGGGTAGTCCAAAAAATCGTGCCGATTGTCGCGGGACAGCGGCGGAGTCCCCCGTCTCGGCACCCCGTGGGAGCTCGCTGGGGCGAGCCCCCGCGGGGTCGGAGACCGACTTGCTCTCCGACGCACCCCCCATTTCGCCGAGAAAACCCGCTCGTCCGGGCGAGGCGGGCGCTGCGCGAGCCAGTTTCTTCGGAGTTTTGGCGCGGCGCGCCCCGCCGGTTCGGCGCGGGCCGAGTCCGCCGGTGCGCGGTTCCGCTGCGACCGGCGCGCGCGACCAAGGCGGCAAGGCCCCATTTTGCCCGGTGTTTTCGCGCGCAACGGCGCCACGACGCTGCGCGGCTCTGCGGACTCCGCGTGGGCTGTAACGCCGCGGAGTGCCTCCTGTAGGGACCGTCATGAGCAGCGAAATCCCCGCAGAAATGGCCCCTTCCTCGCCTCCACCTCCCGCCGCGCCCACGCCCCGGGCATCGAGCGGCTGGGCCACGGCCTGCCACCTCGTCGGACTGCTCGACTTCGGGGTTTCCTTCCTGCTCGCCGGTCTCGTCGCGACGCTCGTCGTGTGGCTCGCGCAGCGCGACACCGACCCCGAGGCTGACTTCCACGGCAAGGAAGCGCTCAACTTCCAGCTCAACGTGCTCGCGTGGCAGGTGCTCGCGCTGCCGCTCATCTGCTGCTGCTTCATCGGCATCCCGATGCTCGCGGCGCTGCCGCTCGTGAAGCTCGTCGCGATGCTCGTCGCAGCCGCGAAGTGCGCCAATGGCGAGCGCTGGACGTATCCGCTGATTCTGCGCGTCGTGCGCTGAGCTGCGCACCGCCGAAAGCGTGCGCGCCGCGGGCTAAGATGCGCGCATGATCGACCGCGAGAGGCCGCTCGTCGCCATCAACGGCGAGATGATCGACGGGCAGAGCCCCGCGGTCACGCTGAAGAACCGCTACGCCGACGCCGTACTCAAGGCCGGCGGCGTGCCCGTCGTGATCCCGCCCGTCGGCGGCCCGAGCGACATCGCGCGGCTCTTGGAGCGCGTCGACGGTCTCGTGCTTTCGGGCGGCGACGACTTCGACACGGCGCGCATGGGCCTCGGCCCGACGCACCCCGCAGCGAAGCCGGTGCCGAGTGCCAAACAAGACTTCGACGTCGCGCTCGCGCAGGCCGCGCTCGAAGCGCGCATTCCGATCTTGGGGATTTGCTACGGCATGCAGCTGCTCGGACTGGTCGGCGGCGGCACGCTGTACCAGCACCTGCCCGAGGAATGGCAGGGCAAGAACCCTCACTCCGGTGGAGTGGTGCACCAAGTCGAGATCGAGCGCGACTCGCTGCTCGCGCGCGTCGTCGACGTTCCGTCCCTCGACGTCGTCTCGCGCCACCATCAGGCCGTGCGAACGGTCGGAGCCGCGTGGAAGATCGGCGCCCGCGACGCAGAGGGTCTCGTCGAAGCGCTCGAGCTGCCGGGGCATCCGTTCCTCGTCGGCGTGCAGTGGCACCCCGAGCTCGCGCCAGAGGGCACGCCGCACGATCGGCTGTTCCGCGCGCTCGTGTTCGCCGCCGCGACGCGCAGCATCGCCCGTCGGTATCCGCGCGAGACCGCGCGGATAGGGAGCTAGGAGCGCCATGAAGTTCAAGACGACCTCGACTCCGGGGAACGCGCCGAGCGACGGCAAGCTCTTCACCGACCGCGAGCGCCGCAAGCTGCTCTTCATGGTGCTGCTCTTCGCGGCAGTCACGGGCAGCATGATCTGGGGCTTCGTGACGAGCGGCGGCAAGGCACCTGAGGCCGACGCGCGGCGGCGGCGCGACAGCGCGCCGCAGAGCGAGATCGCGACGCCGACGTTCCGCAGGGATGAGCTGGCAGCCCGCGTGAAGGACGGGACGCGCGAAGAGCGCGCGGACATCGAGACGTCGGCGCTCGCGCTCGCGCTCGAAGACGCACGGCTCTACACGTGGGACCACTTCGTTCCGATGAAGGGCGTCGAGCTCTCGGCGCCGCTCGCCGCCGACCTCGCGGCAAACCCCGGTGAGGCGCGCGCGCGTGTCGTGCGACTGCGGGGCGTGCTGTCGGAGTTCGTGTCCTACCCCGAGTCGCAATCGCTGCCCGCGCACTTCCGAGCGCTGCTCACCCTCGACGACGGCGGCAAGGTGTTCGTCGTCTTCCAGAGCTGCGTCGAGTACGAGTTCGGCAACGACGACTACGTGCACTTGGACGGACTGTTCGTGAAGACGCTCGGCCGCGAGGTCGGCGGAACGTGGCTGGAAGCACCGCTCGTCGTCGGCCCGCGCGCGCAGGTCTCGTTTCCCGCGCTGGGCAAGGTCACGTCGCTCGCGCGCGCGGACTGGGGCGAGGACTTCGGGCGCTACGACGAGGTCTCGACCAACGAGCGCGTCGAGTATTGGCGCGTCGTGAGCTATGCACGCGACGTCGATCCCGCTTCGATCGACTGGGCGAAGGCCGCGGTGCTCGATGCCGAGACGATGGGCAAGCTGAGCGAGGATCCCGCGCAGTTCCTCGCGGTCCCGCTGCGCATCCCGCCGTGCCGCATCCAAGACATCTGGACGCAGCGCCAGCGCGAAAATCCCGCGCGCGTGGCGCAGCTCACCGAAGGCTGGATCGGCGCCAACGAGTGGCTGCGCACGCCCAACCCCGTGATCCAGTTCACGACGCTCCTCCCCGATCCGGGCTTCCAAATCGGAAGCGAGGTCACGGCGCGCGGCTTCTTCGTGCGCATGAACCAGTACGAGGCGGTCGGCGGGACGCGACGCGCGCCTGTTTTCGTACTGACGGCGCTCGAACCCTACGAGCTGCCGAAGGAATCGGTGTTCAGCTTCGTGCTCTACATCGTCGGCGGCACGTTCGTCGGCATCGTCGCACTCTTTTGGTACCTGCTGCGCCGCGATCGCGCCAAGGCCGCGGAGCTCGACGCCGAGCTCGCGCGGCGGCGACGCGAGCGGCGGGCGCGCGCCTCGACACAGACGGGCGAGAGCCACGCGTGATCCGCGTCGAAGTCGAGCTCCCGGGCGAGCGGAGCTACCCGGTCGTGATCGGCGCCGGAGCGCTCGCCGAGGCTGGGCAGCACGCGGGCGAGCGGCCGTTCTGCGTCTCCGAGCTCACCGTCTTCGAGGCCCACGCCGGGCTCTTGCCTCCGCTTTTTGCGACGCAGGTCGTTCCTTCGGGTGAGGCCGCCAAAGAGTGGGAAACACTGGAGGCAACCCTGTCGTCGATGGCGTTCGAGCGACTCGATCGGCACTCCGTGGTGCTGCTGTTCGGCGGTGGCGCGGTGCTCGACGTCGGCGGACTTGCCGCTTCGCTCTACATGCGCGGCATTCGCGCGGTGTCCTGCCCCACGACGCTGCTCGCCATGGTCGACGCCTCGGTGGGCGGGAAAACCGCCATCAATCTCGCGGCAGGCAAGAACCTCGTCGGCACGTTCCACCAGCCCACGGCGGTTCTCGCCGACACGCGCACCCTCGCGACGCTGCCGGACAGCGAGTGGCGCTCCGGGCTCGGCGAGGTCGTGAAGACCGCGCTCGTCGCCGGCGAGGAGATGCTCGCGCACGTCGAGCGCGACGCAGGCTCCCTCGCGCAACGCGAGCTGGGGAACCTCGACGAGCTGATCGCGGCTTGTGTGCGCGCCAAGGCGCGCGTGGTCGCGTCGGATCCGCACGAGAACG
>JBIKYW010000015.1:0-17052 GCA_044355055.1 Planctomycetota bacterium
GTACAAGACGGCATGCGCCGCTTCCCGGAGTTCCATCGCTCGAACGCGAACACCGTCGGCGACCTGCGCGTCACAGGTGAGATCACGCCTAGTGCGAGCCTCGCCGCGTTCGTGATCGAACTCGGTGAGGGTGCGCGGCGCTACCGATTCGAATTGCCGGGTACTGCGGCGAAGGCCGAGGGGTCCGTGCGTGTCGAGTGGGCGCGCAACGAGAGCTACCCGCCCGCGCAGGTTGCCCACACGCTCAAGCTGGAGGCGGGCCGCAGCTACCGTTTCTGCGCTCAGAACCTCGACGACGAGCTCGCGCTCGAGGTCGATGGCGTGCGCATCGCGACTCTCGAAGGCGCAGCCGCCGCAGACCAGAACTCTTCGGTCACGCTCGCGCTCGAAGGCGGCGGAGCCAAGCTCGACGACCTGCAGGTCTGGCGCGACATCTTTTACACCGAGGGCAGCTTCGCCTCGGAGTGGACCGTGCCCGCGGGTCACTACTTCATGCTCGGCGACAACACGCAGGACTCGAGCGACGGCCGCGAGTGGCGCGCGATCGCGCTCCGCTGGCAAGGCGGGCCGAGCGAGCCGGTGCTCGGAAACGCGCGAGAGAGCATGGCCGACGGACGCTACCGTCCCGACTCGAACCCGATCCGCGAGATGACCGCGGCGGGCATGACGACCTTCTTCCGCGACATGTACGGGGAGCTGCACGTGTTCCCGCGCAGTGCCGAGCTCGCGCTGCCCGCCGAGCAGCAGTACTCCCCCGCGCCCTTCGTGCCGCGCCAGCTGATCACCGGGCGTGCCGTCGCGGTGTTCTGGCCGCTGTCCTTCAGCTTCGACACGTACCGCGTGAAGTGGATTCGCTGACGGGGCCTGCACCGCGCCTTCCAGCCACATCGAGGTCCGGGAGCTTTCGCTGGCGAAATGCCGCACCCTCCCGATGCCGAGGACGGCGGGGATCCGGGAGTTTTCAACAGTGCCGGCTTCGGGAATCGTCCGTGCTTCCCCATCGCTCCGTGCCGCCCTCGGATCCTTGATCTTGGGATTGGACGTGCCACTTCCGCCCACAAGGCCTCGAACAGGCCCTCGGACGGCCCCAGAGCGGGCAGGATCGGCCAGAACGATCAAGACCCTTTGAGGAGCACCGTTCGACCGGACTTGAGGGAGATCCACGACGGCCGCGCGGGAATTCCCTCCACAAGTTATCCACAGAGGCAAAAAGTCGCGTGGAACTTGCCAAGCGCGATCCCCTTGTTCCACGAGGCCTCCCGCAAGGCCGAAGAATTCCGCAATCGGAGGCACAGGACTTCGCAATGGTGCGCAGTCGTCTTGGGAGCGCGGGGGCGAATCGGGGCGCGCGAGCACCTACACTCCCCCGCCATGAGCGACCGCCGAGAGCCCGCAGCCGGAGAGACCCTGCTCGAAGTGCGCGGGCTGGTGAAGGCGTTCAAGGGGCGCCGCGTCGTGAACGGCGTGTCGTTTCAGGTCCACGCGGGCGAGATCGTCGGCCTCTTGGGGGCCAACGGCGCGGGCAAGACCACGAGTTTCCGCATGACCGTAGGGCTGACGCGGCCCGACGCGGGCGAGGTGCTCCTGCGCGGAACCGAGTGCGCCAAGCTCGCGATGTTCGAGCGCGCGCGGCTAGGCATGGGCTATTTGCCGCAGGATCGCAGCATCTTTCAGACGCTCTCGGTGCGCGACAACGTGCTCGCCGTACTCGAGACGATGCCCTACACGCGCAGCCAGCGCGAGGAAGAAGCGACGCGCTTGCTCGACGAGCTCGAGATCCGGCGGCTGGAGAAGAGCGTCGCGAACACGCTCTCGGGCGGCGAGCAGCGCCGACTCGAACTCGCGCGCGCACTCGCGAGCCGCCCGCTGATCCTGCTGCTCGATGAACCCTTCGCGGGCGTCGACCCGCTGGCCGTGGCCGAGATCCAAGGCCTGATCCGGCGCATGAAGGCCAAGAACCTCGGCATCCTGATCACCGATCACAACGTGCGCGAGACCTTGCAGCTTTGCGACCGGGCCTACGTGATCGCCAAGGGCGAGCGCATCAAGGAAGGCACGCCGGCGGAGATCATCGGCGACGCGAAGGTTCGCGAGGTCTACCTCGGCAACACCTTCGACACGCCGACGATCGGTACGCGCACGTGAGCGGCTTGGCGAGCCACACGCTGCGCGTCGCGCGCACGGCGCGTGTCGAGATCGCCGGCGATCCGCGGAGCGCGAGCGAGCTTTGGATCGTGCTGCACGGCTACGCACAGACCGCGGCAGAGTTCCTCGCGCAGTGCGCGCCACTCGCGCGCGAACAGCGCGTGCTCGTCGCGCCCGAAGCGCTCTCTCGCTTTTATCGCCGCGGCTCGTCGGGCCCGATCGGCGCTTCGTGGATGACGCGCGAAGCGCGCGACGCGGAGATCACAGACTATGTCGAGTATCTCGACGCGGTCGCGGGTTGGTGCGCGCGCGAGCTCGGCGTCGGGGCTCGACCCGCGGTGCTCGGGTTTTCGCAGGGCGCTGCCACGGCGTGGCGCTGGGCCACGCTCGGCGGCACGCGCATGTCACGGCTGGTCTCCGTCGGCGGCGGAATCCCACCCGATCTGGAGCTTCCCGAGAGAGGCATGCGGCTCGAGGGGCTGTGCGTGGACCTCGTACGCGGACGCGACGACGCGTACCACACCGCGGAGTGGCTCGAGCGGGACCGCGCGCGCCTCGCCGAGCTCGGGATTTCGTGTGGCGTGCACGAATTCGACGGAGCGCACGTGCTCGACGCCGCGACGCTCGCGGCCCTCTGAAGCCCGCGGAGCGGCGGACTGGTCGGCTCGGGCGACGAGAGTGGGGCCTGCAGGCTCGGAATCTCCGCGGAGAACGTGCGGAGTGCGCCCGCGCCGCGAATCGCAACACCGTCACGGGACAACTGCGCTCAGGCTGCGCGCCTTGACCGCCCGAAAGGCACGCCGGTAACCTCCCCGATTCTCCCGGCCGCTGCGCGTTCGACGCGGAGGCCTACCGCAACGAGGCAAGCCCCGCATGAAGATCATCGCCTGCGTCAAGCGCGTCCCGCTCACGGATGCGCAGGTCAAGGTCGGCGCCGACGGCGCCAGCATCGACTCCACCGGTCTCGTCTACAGCCTGTCGTTCTACGACGACTTGGCGGTCGAAGAGGCGATCAAGACCAAGGAGAAGCTCGGCGGCGAAGTGACCGTGCTCACGCTGGGCTCGTCCGACGCGAGCAAGGAGCTGCGCGAGTGCCTCGCCAAGGGTGCGGACAACGCGTCGATCCTGCTCGATCCCAACTGGGCGGCGCGCGACGCGCGCTCGACGGCCAAGGCGCTCGCGGCGCGGATCAAGGAGCTCGGCGGCGAGCTCGTGTTCTGCGGCCGCGTCGCGACGGACCGCGACCAGAGTGCGGTCGGCCCGATGCTTTCCGCATACCTCGGCTGGGCCTGCGTGACGGACGTGATCAAGCTCGAGCTCACCGCCACGGGCGGCACCGCGCAGCGCGAGACCGAGTCGGGGATCGAGACGGTTTCCTTCCCGCTCCCTGCGGTCATCACCTGCGACAAGGGCCTGAACGAGCCGCGCCTCGCCGGCCTCAAGGGCATCATGGCCGCCAAGAAGAAGACCATCGACGAGACCGCGCCGGTCGCCGTCGACGCGGCCGTCAAGGTGCTGAAGGTCGAGCTACCGGCCGCGCGCAAGGCTGGACGCATCGTCGGGGAAGGCGCTGCCGCGGTCCCCGCGCTCATCGACGCCCTGCGCAACGAAGCCAAGGTCCTCTAGGAAGAAAGCGAGAGCACGCCATGACCTCGATCCTCGTCTTCGTCGAGCACAAGAACGGCGCCCCGCGCCGCGCCAGCCTCGAAGCCCTCGGCGCCGCCTGCGCCACCGGCCTCACCCCCATCGCCCTCGTCACCGGTCCGGGCGCCGCGAGTGCGGCCGCGCCGCTCTCGGCCGCGGGCGCGAAGAAGCTCGTGGTCGTCACGGGCGCGGACTCCTACAGCCCCGACGGTGCAGCGGCGGACGTGGTGGCGGCGGTGAAGACGCACGGCGCCGTCGCGTTCCTCGCGGCCGCGAGCTCGACGGGCAAGGACTTGCTCGGACGCGTGGCGGGGCTGCTCGACTGCGCGCCGCTCTCCGACTGCACGTCGCTCACCTACGCCGGCGGCACGTTCACCGTGCAGCGCCCGATTCTCGCCGGCAAGGCGATCGTCACCGCGCAGAGCCAGAGCGCGATCTTCTGCGCCACCGTGCGCCCCAACACCTTCGCGGTGGCCGCGGGCTCCGGCTCCGCGGAGGTCGTCAGCGTGGCGAGCGCGGGCGGCAAGGTGACCGTGACCGGTGTCGCCGCCAAGGGCGACGCCAAGCTCGACGTGAAGGAAGCCCCGGTGGTCGTCTCCGGCGGGCGCGGTCTGCGCGAGGCCGCGGGCTTCAAGATCGTCGAGGACCTCGCCTCGGCCTTCGGCAACGCCGCCGTCGGCGCCTCGCGCGCGGTCGTCGACTCGCACTGGCGTCCGCACGGCGAGCAGGTCGGCCAGACAGGCAAGACGGTCGCGCCGCAGCTCTACATCGCCGTCGGCATCTCGGGCGCCATCCAGCACCTCGCGGGCATGCGCACCTCGAAGGTCATCGTCGCGATCAACAAGGACGCGGCCGCCCCGATCTTCAAGGTCGCGGACTACGGCATCGTCGGCGACGCGTTCGAGATCGTCCCGGCGCTCACCGAAGCCGTAAAGAAGGCCAAGGCCGCCAACTAGCGAGCTTCCGCGGGCGGGCCCGACCCGCCTGCCGAATCGCATTCCGACGCCCCCGCGACCGCGCACGCCGTGGTCGCGGGGGCGCGCGCTTGCGAGACCTGCATCGACACGCCGAGGGGAGTCGCTCTCGCGTCGAGAAGGACCAGCGCCCTTCGGGAGAGCGAACCGAGCCCGCGACCCGGCTCAAGCTGTCCGAGGAAGCGTCACAGCCGAGCGGAGCTTCGCATCGGGCGCTCCCCGGTCGGCTGGGGGGAGGGTGGTGGGCCGCACTGGATTCGAACCAGTAACTTCCACGCTGTGAACATGGCACTCTGCCGATTGAGTTAGCGGCCCTACGTGGGGCGGGGAGGATAGCGGGCCTCCGAGCAGGGAGCAAGCCCCCGCGATGACCGCGAAGGCCCGGGGAGTGGGGCGCAAGCGGGGCTCGACACCCCGTGCGGCGCTCGGACGCGACCTAGGTCGCTGCGCCGGGATCTTCGGCGTCGAAGTCCTTGCCGACCGTCCCCCGCAGCTTGTCGCGCAGCTTCGCTTCCGCGCGGCGCAGCATCATGCGCAGCGCGTCCTCCGAGCGACCGCCGAGCTGCTCGCCGGCCTCGCGCAGCGACTTGCCTTGGAAGAAGACGAGCGTGATCGCCTCGCGGTACTCGTCCGGCAGCTCGGCGAGGGCCTCCTCGAGGCGACCGGCGCGCTCCTTGCGCTGCACGAAGCCCGTGACCGACAGGTCGCGGGACGCGGGATCGTGGATCGCGGCGCTGCCGTCGTCGTCGCTGCCGCCCGGCGTGAGCGAGACTTCCTTGCTGGTGTCGCGCTTGGAGGCGCCCCAGTGCTCGGCGCGATCGCGAATCTTGTTCTGAAGAATCTGCGACAGCCAGCGCAGCAGTGCGGCCTCGCCGCGGTGCTCGTACTTGGCGAAGTCGCGGGTCGCTTCGCGGAAGGTCGTCTGGGCCAGATCGTCGGGGTCCTCGCGCTGGCGCAGGCGCGGGCCGAGCTTGCGGCGAGCGGACTCGACCATGACCGCGTAGTAGCGCGCGAAGAGCTCGCCGAGCGCGTCGGGGTTGCCGCGCTGTGCACGCGCCACCAGCTCGTTGGCGTCGAGCTTCGAGAGATCCTCGAACTCCCCGCCCTGCTTTCCGTCCGTGTCTCCCATCGCCTTCGACGAACGAGCCTACTCGCGGACCGAGCCCGCGAACAGCCCGCGCTGAGTTCAACTCCGCGACCGAGTCGCCAAGGCAAGGAACTCGGGCTCGTCGAGCACGGTGATGCCGAGCTCGGCCGCTTTCGCGCGTTTGGAGCCGCCGCCCTCCCCGGTGACGAGGTAGTGCGTCTTCGCGCTGATCGACGACGCGACCTTGCCGCCGAGGGTCTCGACGAGCTTCTTGGCCTCCGCACGCCCCATTCCGGCGAGCGTTCCGGTGAACACCACAGTCTTCCCCGAGAAAGGGCTGTCCGTCGCGACTTCGTGGCGAGGGTATTCGAGCACGACGCCGCCGGAGAAGAAGCGCTCGAGGAGCGCAGCGTTCTCAGGCACCGCAAACCAAGCGCGCAAACTCGCGGCGCTCTCGGGGCCGATGCCTTCGACGTGCTGTAGTTCCTCCTCGCTCGCCCCGCGCAGCTCGTCGAGCGTGGCAAAGTGCAGGGCAAGGGAGCGCGCGGTCGCCGCGCCGACATCGGGGATCCCGAGGCTCGCGAGGAAGCGCTCGAACGTCGGGCGACGCGCCTTCTCGATCTCCGCGAGGAGGTTGGCGACGGTCTTTTCGCCCCAGCGTTCGAGCTCGACGAGCTCGGCGCGGCGGGCGTCGAGGTGGAACAGGTCGGCGAGCCCGCGCAGATATCCCGCGTCGTGCAGCTGCTCGACCATCTTCTCCCCGAGGCCGTCGATCTCAAGCGCACCGCGCCGCGTCCCGAGGATCGTGCGTCCCACGATCTGTGGACGACAGCCGTAGACGTTGGGGCAGCGCCAGAACTTGCCCTCTTGGACGAGTGCGGTGCCGCAGTCGGGGCAGCTCGCCGCCATCTCGAACGGCGCGCGCCATTCCCAAATCACACCGCTGCGCACGCCTTCGCCGGCGCGCAGCGACTCGGGGACCTGCGCAGCCCACTCCTTGGGCGCGTCCCCACTCGCGGCTTCGGCCACGCCCGTGACCTGCGGGATGACGTCACCGGCGCGATGCAGGAAGACACGGTCGCCGATGCGCAGGTTGAGCGCGCTCACGTGCTCGGCGTTGTGCAGCGTGCTGTGGCGCACCACGACGCCGCCGATCTCGACAGGGTCGACGTGGGCACGCGGCGTGATGCGGCCGAGCGCGCCCACTTGGAGCTCGATGGCGCGCAGCGTGCTCGTGGCTTCGTTGGCGGGGAACTTGTGCGCGTACTGCCAGCGCGTGGAGCGGGCCGTGGTTCCGAGCCGCTCGCGCAGGTCCAGTCGATCGAGCTTGGCGACGATGCCGTCGACGTCGAAAGGCAGTTCCGAGCGACGCGCTTCCATCCGCGCGTGGTAGGCAAGACACTCTTCGAGCCCGCGCGCGCGCTCTGCCCAGCGGTTGACAGGGAAGTGCCATGCATCGAGCGCCGCGCGCGCGTCCCAGTAGGTCGAAAACTCGACGCCTTCGACGCGCACGACGGCCCAAGGCTGGAACACGAGTGGGTAGCGCGCGACTTCGCCGGGATCACTGCGCCGCAACGCGCCGGCCGCGGCGTTGCGCGGATTGGCGAGCGGTGTCTCGCCCGCCGCGACGCGCGCGGCATTGAATGCGCGGAAGGCCTCGCGCTCGATCAGGACCTCGCCGCGGACTTCGAGCAGCTTGGGAACGGCGCGCTCGCCTCCATGGAGCCGCAGCGGCACGTTGCGCAGCGTGCGCAGGTTCGCCGTGACGTCTTCCCCCCATTCGCCGTCGCCGCGCGTGAGGCCGCGCACGAGCACGCCGTCTTCGTAGACCAGCGACGCACTCGCGCCGTCGAACTTGGGTTCGACGACCCAGTCGAGCAATTCGCCCTCCGGGAGCAGCAGGAAGCGCCGAATCTTGGCCTCGAAGTCGCGCACCTCCTCGACGGAGAAGAGGCTGTCGATCGAGAGCATCGGCACCTCGTGTCGTCGCTTCTCGAAGCCTTGGCCCTCGGGGAGCGGGGCGCCGACGCGGCGCGTCGGGCTGTCGGGCACGACGAGCTCGGGGTGCGAAGTCTCCAGCTCGACGAGCTCGCGGAAGAGACGGTCGTACTCGGCATCGCTGAGCTGCGGCGTCGCCAGCACGTAGTAGAGGTGGTCGTGCCGCGCGAGCTCTGCGCGCAGCCAAGCCGCACGTTCGGCAGGTTGCAGGCTCTTGCCCAAGCCGCCGCTCCTCAGCGCAGGTCCTTGGGGAGGAACGCGTTGGGCAGGAGTTCCGCCAAGGTCGAGCGGGCGATCTCGCTCGAGCGGCCCTGCGTGAACACCGGCAGCTCGGGCGCGAACTCCGCGAGCACTTGTCGGCACGCGCCGCAGGGGAAGAGCGCCCCCGCGCGGTCCGTCGCGATGGCGACGGCGCGGAAGCGACGCTCGCCCGAGGCCACCGCGCGGAACAGTGCGTTGCGCTCGGCGCAGATCGTGAGTCCGTAGCTCGCGTTCTCGACGTTGCAGCCCGAGTAGACCGCGCCGTCGTGACCGACGAGCGCGGCGCCCACCTTGATGCGCGAGTAGGGCGAGTAGGCGAGCTCGGCCGCCGCGTGCGCCACACGCATCCAGTCTTGGATTTCTTCCTCGGAGAACTGCGGTCGATTCGGCGCGCCCATCTGCGGTTCAAGTCTCGCGCCGCAGGATGCGAAGTTCAACGCCCACGCCCGCCGTCGAAGCCCGTCTCGCCTTCGCGCCGAGACGGAGTGGGAGCGCCGCTGCCATCGAGGGCCGTGAAGCCCGCGTAAGGCACCCGCAGGCGCACCGAGCGGCGGCCCGTGAGCGGATCCTCGCGCTCTTCCGGCTCGAAGACGACGTGCGCCTCGCGGTGGAGCAGGTCCGCGGGCTGTACCTCGACGGCGCCGCGCACGTCGAGCCCGAGTGCGCCGAGCACGCGCTTGACGCGGCGAATCCCGCGCTCGCTCCACGTCAGGCTGTCCCAGCCGGCGGTGCGGCCCGCGTACTCGCCGCGCGAGACCTCGAGCCGCAGGTTCCAACGCGCACTGCCGTCGCGCGAGACGCCCTCGCGCACCTCGGCGACGCGGCAGTAGTAGGGGCCCTCGGGGATCGACACGAAGGACTCGATGTCCTCCACTTGGCTGAAGTCGTAGTGCATGGCAGGTTCCTCGCTCGGGTCTTGCGCGGGCGGATGCCCGCACCGACACACGTCGCGCGGGCTCGCCGCCGGTCGCGCGGAAAAGAGGATTTTCCGCGCGCGAGCCGGCCCGCTGGAGAATCCACCCGCAACGCGCCATGCTGCGCCGACCGACCGCGAAGAGACCGTCACCCCATGCAACCCCAGCTGCGCACCACCTACCGTCCGACCGTCGAGGCTTCGCGCGAAGCACGCGCCGAGTTCCTGCTCAAGACGTACGCGCACGTCTTCGCCGCTCTCTCCGCGTTCGCGTTGATCGAGGTCGCCCTCTTCAAGACCGGCGTGGCGGAGAGCCTGCTCGATGCCTGCTCCGGTGGCTCGTGGCTGGTGGTGATGGTGCTCTTCATGCTCATCGGCTGGCTCTGCACCTTCACCGCGCACCGAGTGGAGTCGAAGGCACTGCAGTACCTCGCGCTCGGTGCCTACGTCGCGATCGAAGCGGTCATCTTCGTTCCCTTGCTCTTCATGGCCGATGCCAACGCCCCGGGAACGATCTCGTCCGCGGCGTACGTCACGCTCGCAGGCTTCGCGGGGCTCACGGGCGTCGCCTACTTCACGCGCATGGATTTCTCGTTCCTGCGCAGCGTGCTCATTTGGGCGGGCGTGTGCGCGCTGATCGCCGTGCTCGCGGGCTGGATCTTCGGATTCGAGCTCGGCACGTGGTTCTCGGTGGCGATGGTCGCGCTCGCCGGTGCGTCGATCCTCTACAACACTTCGAACGTGCTCCTGCACTACCCCGAGGATCGCTATGTCGGAGCCGCGCTGCAGCTCTTCGGCTCGGTCGCCCTGATGTTCTGGTACGTGCTTCGCCTGATGAACTCGCGACGTTAGCGGCAGAACGAGACGCGCACGGCGTTCGTGAGGCCGACGCCCGTTCCGTCCGGCGCCGCAGAGTCGCGGAACCAGAACTGGAAGATGCGCGTCGAGCCGACCCACGCGGGGTCGATCGAGATCGGAATGTCGAGGGCCCCCTGCGCGTCGAGCGCGAGGACTCCGCTGCGCACCACGGGATTCGCAACGTACCGCGTGCCGCCGAAGAAGGGCTGCGCAGCCTGCGTCACCCCGTGGAACAGCACACCGTTCGCGTGCGGCGTGCCGCCGCGCACTTCCAGCGTGAAGCCACCACCTGAGCGCGACGGAATGCCGCGATAGTCGAGCCGAGCCTCGACGCCGCTCGAGCCGACCTTGCCATTGCCGAAGACCGCAGGGGCGTCACAGGCAAACTCCCACGCGATCGCCACGTTCCAGGGCGCGAGCGCGTCGGATCCGCGGCGCAGCTCCAGCACGTAGGTGCCCGGCTGCAAGTCGCGCACGTAGAGGTGTTCGAGGTTGTCGACCGAGCTCGAAGAAAGCACGTTGCCGCCGCCAAAGCTCGACTGCCCCGCGGGGCCAACGAGCGAAGTGAGCGCGCCCTGCGCATCGACGGACCACAGCTCGAGATCGAAGTTCGGCTGACTCCAGCCGTTGAAGGTCGCCGTGACCTGCCGGTTCCACGTCGCGAGCACCGAGGCGTGCTCCTTCTGAGATTCGACGACGAAGCGCCAGTAGCGCGAGGTGCCCGTCGACACTTGAGCGCGCTCCCAGCCCTGCGGATCGACGAGCGGCGCAGCGGTCGCGCTCACCGCGCCCGCTTGCTCCCCCGCCGTGAGGATCCAGTGCGAGCGATCGAGGTGGATCTGATCGGCGCCATAAATCATGTCGAGCGGCGTCGTCGTGGCGCCGCGACTCGCGCCCGAAGTCGGCGCCGAGTTGCTCCAGCCCGGGCGGTGCGTCGCACCCGCCATCAGCGCAGCCTTGATCACTTCGGGCCGCTCGGCGTCGGCATTGCCCGCGAGCGAAGTGCGCGCGGTCTCGACGAGCAGAGCGCAGGCGCCCGAGATCAGCGGAGTCGAGAAGCTCGTCGCTCCGGCGGGCGCGACGAGCTCGGGCTTTTGACGGCCGGGGCGGTCGTAGCCCGTGAGCGTGAAGCCCGCGCGATGCTGGCCGTCGCTGCGGCCGCAGGAAATCGAGTTGAACGAGTGGCTGAGCAGCGGGACATCGAGCGGCCCCGCGCCATTGTTCACGCCCACGCACACGAGCAGCCCCTGCGCATCGATCGCCGAATCGAGCTTGCGGTGCACGAAGTTCGGACCGCTGCCACTGCCGATCCACGAGTGGTTGAGGACCTTCGCAGGCGACAGCGCGGGCGGCGTCGTGCCCGTCCCGTTGATGAAGCCGCCGCCGAGCCAGTGGCTCGCCTCCCAGCAGTGAATCGCCGCCATCGCCGGCGCGAGGCTCACCGAGTTGCCGAAGTAGAGCTGCGCGACGGTGGTCGCGTGTCCGCTCGCCGAGGGCGCCGGGCTGTGAAACGTGAAGCTCTTGCCCGCGAAGTCGGGCAGGCTCGCGTCGGGGGTCCAGCCGGGCGCGCTCGCCTCGATCTGCCCCGCACTCACGCCCGCGCCGGTCGGAGCGGGTGCGGGCCCGAGGCGACGTCGCAGCGCCGTGAGCCCCGTCTCGTCGGGAATGCTCTGGGCCGAAGCCGCGGCGCCGAGCGCGAGCGCAGCGAGGGACGCGAGGATGGAGCGGGGGAGCATCGTCGGACCTCCGAAGGGCCGAACGAGCGTAGCAGGCGGGAGAAAACTCGGGGACAGCGCCCCATGTCAGGCCCGGGTACACTCCGTGTTCAAACCATGCTCGAAGAACCCCGCGACCTCGGCCCGCAGCCCTTGGCCTCCCTGCTCGCGCGCCACGAGCTCTCCCCCACCCACCTCGTCGACGCCTCGGGCGAGCAGCTGACGCACAAGATGGTCACCCGCGCCGCGAAGGGTCGCCGCCTCACGGGCAACGCCATGGGCAAGGTGCTGCGCGCGCTCAACAAGGCCGCGCAGGCGAGCTACGACCTGCCCGACCTCTTCAACTACAAGCCGTGACGCCGCTCTAGGCCGCCGCGCGCGACTGCGTGAGCCGCGCGAGCATCTCCGCGAGCTCCTCGCGTCGCACCGGCTTGGCGAGATAGCCGTCCATTCCCGCCGAGAGGCAGCGCTCGCGATCGCCGGTGAGCGCATTGGCTGTCAGCGCGACGATCGGCACGCGCGCGCTCTCGGCGCCAAGTGCGCGGATGCGGCGTGTCGCTTCGAATCCGTCGACGTCGGGCATCTGGCAATCCATGAGAACGCAGTCGAAATGCTGCGTCGCAACGAGCTCGACCGCGCGCGCACCGTCTTCGGCGAGCTGCGCGCTCGCGCCGAGCCGCGCGAGCTGCACTTCGAGCAAGCGCCAGTTCACCGGGTTGTCCTCGGCGACGAGCACGCGCAGTCCGCGTCGCGGCTCGCGCGGCCCGACTGCGACGGGCGCCTCGCTCGCAGAACGACGATGTTCCGCGAGCGGCAGCTCCACGCGGAACGTGCTGCCCTCGCCGGGGCGGCTCGACACCGACACACGACCGCGCATCAGCGCCGTCAAGTCGCGCACGATCGAGAGTCCTAGCCCCGTGCCGCCGAAGCGCCGCGTGGTCGCGGTGTCCGCTTGCGCGAACTTGTCGAACACGAGCTGCAACTTTTCGCGCGGGATGCCGAGGCCCGAGTCGCTGACCTCGAACGCGAGCGAGCCGTTGGGCGAGCGTGAGACGTCGATCGCAACGCGCCCGCGTTCCGTGAACTTGATCGCGTTGCCGACGAGGTTGATCAGGATCTGACGCACGCGCGTCGGGTCGCCGAGCACGCACTCCGGCACGTCGCGCGCCACGCGCGCCTCGATGCGCAGCGCCTTTTCGCCGACGAGCGGCGTGACCATGCTCGCCACCTGACCGACGAGCTCGCGCACATCGAACGGCACCTGCTCGAGGACGAGCTTGCCCGCCTCGATCTTCGAGACGTCGAGAATGTCGCTGATGAGCGCGAGCAGATGCCGTGCCGACGCGCGCGAGGCTTCGAGGTGGGCGCGCTGCTCGGCGTCGAGCCGCGACTCCGCGAGCAAGTCCGTCATGCCGACGATTCCGTTGAGCGGCGTACGGATCTCGTGGCTCATGTTCGCGAGAAACTCGGACTTGGCCTCGCTGGCACTGCGTGCGAGCGCGAGCAAGCGCGCTCCGCCGCGCGCGACCCACAGCGTCGTCCCTAGCAGCGCGAGCAGCACCGCGATCGCTTGCACCGCGCGGACGCGCCGCTCGCGCGCGATCGCAGCGAGCCACTCCTGCGCCGGAAAGTCGAGCACCAACACCGCGTCGACCGAACCGTCGACCGTGCGGAGCGGGTAATAGGCCGCGACCCACTCACCGTGACGGTCTGAGACGAGCGCGTCATCGAATCCTGCGCGCCCGGAGAAGGCCGCATCGAGCGCGGGCGTGAGTCGATCGCCTTCGACGCGACCGCCCGGAAGACTGCGGGCCTCGAAAGCACCGCTGTAGTGTCCATCGCGATCGAAGTCCGTCTCCGAGTCCACGACCACGCGGACCACTCCGTTGTCGCCACGGCGCAGCGTGTAGAGGTCGCCGACGCGCGGATTGGCTTCGAGCCAACGACGCTGCGCCTCGACGAGCTGGAGATAGCGAGGATCGTTGCCATCGATCGTGCGCGGGAGTTCCGCATGCCGCAGGTGCTCCAGCTCCGCTGCGTAGATCGGGCCGAGGGCTTCCACCGTGCGCGTCAGCCGCGCCCGTTCCGAGCGCGCCGCCGCGCGCACCCACATGCCGCCGGTCACCGCGACCACGGCCGTCGCGCCGAGGATCGTCGCTGCGCCCATGTAGCGCACGCCGAAGTTGCGCAGCTCCCGCACCGCGAGCGCGATGCAGAGCAGCACGCACGCCGTGAAGCCAAAGTAGTCCCAGAAAGCGCCGTCGGACATGTGGGGAGCACAGCCGCGGGGAGCGGCAGCGCGGTCCTATTTCGTCGCGCGGCAGCCCCCTGCTCGACGCGGTCCCGCACGCGCCGAGCGCCACGGTGGAAAGAAGTTCCACCTTCGTCGCAAGAGCCGCGCTGGCAAGTGCGCGGGCCCGCGCGCGCCGCCTTCGGCACGCACGGGCCCGCGCAGTCAGCGCCGGAGGTTTCAGCCGAGGTTCTTCTCGGCGAACTCCCAGTTCACGAGCTTCTCGAGGAAAGCCGTGATGTAGTCGGGGCGGCGGTTTTGGAAGTCGAGGTAGTAGGCGTGCTCCCACACGTCGAGCGTGAGCAGGCACTTCTTGCCCTGCGTCATCGGCGTCTCGGCGTTGCCGGTCTTCACGACCGCGAGCTTGCCGCCGTCTTCGACGAGCCACGCCCAGCCCGAGCCGAACTGCGTCTTCGCGGCGTCGCTGAAGGCGGTCTTGAACTTGTCGTAGTCGCCGAAGGACTTGTTGATCAGATCGAGCATGCGACCGCTCGGCGCACCGCCGCCGCCCGGACGCATCGAGTGCCAGAAGAAGGTGTGGTTCCAGACCTGCGCGGCGTTGTTGAACACACCCGCCTTGGTCGAGTCGCCGGCGACCTTCTTGACGAGCGCCTCAAGCGACATCGACGACAGCTCGGCGTTGTCCTTGACGAGGTTGTTCAGGTTGTCGACGTAGGCCTTGTGGTGCTTCGCGTAGTGGAAGCTGAAGGTCTTGGCGCTCATCACCGGCTCGAGCGCGGTGTCGGCGTAGGGGAGAGCGGGCAGCGTGAACGGAGCAGCTTGCGTGGTCATGACGAGGGGTGCCGGAACGGGGTTGGAGGGAGCGGAGGAGGCCGTGTTGCAGCCGAGCGCCAGGGCGCCAGCTCCCGCGAGGGAGCCGGCGAGGACTTGGCGACGGTCGAGCGGCTGTTCGTTGTGAGCTTGCATGGAAATCCTGAGAGCGTCGTGGCGGGGCGCGGATCGCGCGCGCTCAACGTCGGCGTCATTGTGGCCGAAATCGGCGCTCATTCCATCCGCTGGAGCGCGGAAGTCGCCGCCGCTGTGCCCGGAGCCGTCACCGCGGTGTAGACCCGGCGCATGTTTCCGCCGAGCAAGCGCTCGATATCGACGGCGCCAAAGCCCCGCTGCTGCAGGCCGAGCGCCAGAGCGAGGTAGGTCGAGGCGTCTTCGAGACCCTGCGGCGTGCGCTGGATGCCGTCGAAGTCCGAGCCGATGCCGACGTGCTCGATTCCGGCGATTTCGACCGCGTGACAGAGGTGGTCGAGCACGCGCTCGAGCGGGAGCGGCGTCACCGAGCGCTGCATGAACTCGCACTGCGCGAGGAACAGATCCGTGTCGTTGCGCCCAGAGAGCGCCTTGTACTCCGCCGTCTCGCGCCAGCGGTGCTCCTCCGCGCGCGCGGCTGCGTCCAGAAACGGCGTGCAAAAGACGATGCCGACCACGCCGCCGTTGCGCGCGAGCGCACGCAGTTGTTCATCGTCGAGGTTGCGCGGATGCTCGTGGATCGCCATGCAGCCCGAGTGGCTCGCGATCACCGGCTTCGAGGTCGCATCGAGCGCATCGAAGAAGGAACGCCGCCCCGCGTGCGAGAGGTCGACCACCATGCCGAGCTCGTTCATGCGCTCGACCACGCGCCGCCCAAACGGGCTCAGTCCTTCGGGAATCTCCGCGCCCGCGCCGTCCTGACACGAGCGAATCCAGCGCAGGTGGTTGTTCCACACCAGCGTCATCACGCGCACGCCGTGCGCGAAGAACCACTCGAGTTCGTCGAGCGATTCTTCGATCGAGTGGCCGCCCTCGATGCCGGGGATGCCGGCGATCACGCCGCGCTGCGCAGATTCGTCGAGCGCCTGTGCGCTGCCCGCGAACGCGACTTGGTCGGGATGACGCTCGGCGAGCCGGTGGAACTCGCGCAGCAAGGCGCGCGTGCGCTCGCGCGCACCGTGCTCGCCCGCGGCGATGAACTTGGGGTCGCACCACGAGACGAACACGAGCGCGCCGAGTCCGCCGGCGCGGCCACGGACGAGGTCGAGGTGACCGGCCCCGCGGGTTCCAAGGTCGCGCCCGAGGTCGAGCGCGAGCTGGAGCGAGTCGGCGTGGGCGTCAAAGACCGGAAGACGGGCGGCGAGGCGGGTGAGGTCGAGCACGGTGGGACACGCGATCCTAGCCACGGAGTCAGGTCGCCGCCCGTGGTTCGACCGACCCCACCTCTCTGCGGTCCGAGCCGCGCAGCCTCCCTGCCAAGCTGACAGGCCGAGGAAACCACGGCGCCGACCCCTGCCAATTCAGCAGTCGCGGCCCTTCTGGGGAGTGCCGTAGGGAACTTCGGCCCGCCTTTCCGAGCGAAGGCACGCAGTTTGCCAAGAGTCCCCCGCTTCGGGCACCGCCCCGACCCTCCCCCCATGCTCCAAACGCGCCGAGTCCTGCTGGCCGACGACGACCTGAACGTCCGTTCGGGCGTCGAAGAGCTGCTCTCGCCTCTGGGGTTGGAGATCCTGCGCGCCGAGAGCGGATCGGAGGCGCTCGAGATCGCCCGCGAGCGGCTGTCCGAGCTCCACCTGCTCCTGCTCGACCTCCACATGCCCGGCATGACCGGACTCGACGTGATGACCTCGCTGCGCAGCGAAGCGGAGCGCCGTTTCGAGGTCAGCCGCCGCGAGCTGCGCCTGCCGCCCTGCATCCTCTACTCCGCCGAAGCCTCCGAGGAGCTGCGCAGCCGCGCGCTCGCCCTCGGCGCTTGGGCCTTCCTGCGCAAGCCCGTCGCTCCCCACGCCTTGCGCGGCGAGGTGCTGCGCGCCCTCCAGAGCGCCGGCTAGCTCACCCCCTCCAACCGCCGCCGCACCCGGCGCGGTCCCAACGTCAACTGTTGTCCATTCCCCTAGCAGAAACCCCTCTCTCGAAGATCGAACTCATCACCATGGCCACCAAGACCACCGCCCCGAAGTCCGGCATGATCCGTCCCCTCGGCGACCGCGTTCTCGTGCAGCGCGTCGAAGCCGAAGAGAAGACCGCCGGTGGCATCCTGCTCCCCGACACCGCCAAGGAGAAGCCGAAGGAAGGCAAGATCGTCGCGCTCGGCAACGGCAAGAGCCTCGACGACGGCTCGCGCTCGACGTTCTCGGTCAAGGTCGGCGACCGCATCCTGTTCACGTCCTACGCCGGCACGG
>JBIKYW010000237.1:0-5396 GCA_044355055.1 Planctomycetota bacterium
TGCGCACGAGCGTGCGAGCATGAGCGCCACGCCAACTGCGAGCGCGAGCGCGAGGAGCTTGCCGAGCTTCATCGCCGGAAATCCTAGGACACGGCGCGGCGGCGGCGCACGGCGAGCTTGCGCAGCTCTTCGATCCACAGCACGAGGCTGCCGAGGCCGACGATGGCGGCGAGGTGCGAGATCGGCAGCGGCGCGGTGTGGAACAGACTCGAGAGCGGAGGGACGTACATGACCGCAAGCTGGAGCGCCACCGACACCGCGAGGCCGATCGCGAGCCAACGATTCGGGCCTTGATGGCGCGAGAAGACGCTGCGGGTCGCCGAGCGGCAGTTGAGCAGGTTGAACCAGTCGCAGACCGTGATGGCGAAGAACGTGCCCGTACGCACCTGCGCGGGGTCCCAGCCCGCATGGGTCCCCCACGCGAGCCAGCCTGCCGTGACGGCCGCGATCACCAAGCTCATCGGCACGAGACGTGCGAGCAACGCGCGGGAAAGCAGGCTCGCGGCGCGCGGGATCGGAGGCGAAGCCATCTCATCGCCCTCCGGCGGCTCCAAGCTCAGATTGAACGTCACCGCGCCTTCCGTGACGACGTTGTGCCACAGGATCTGCACGGCGGCGAGCGGGAGCGGCAGGCCTGCGCTGAGCGCGAAGAGCAGCACGAGCACCTCGGCGAGCAGAGTCGAGAGCAGGAGCAGGAGGACCTTCTCCAAGTTGCGGTGGACGAGCCGACCTTCCTCGACGGCATGGACGATCGACGACACGTCGTCGTCGGTGATGACGATGTCCGACGCCTGCCGCGCCACCTCCGTTCCGCTGCGCCCCATGGACACGCCGACATCGGCGGCGACGAGCGCGGGCGCGTCGTTGACGCCGTCTCCAGTCATCGCGACGACGTCACCGCGCCGCTGCAGTGCCTCGACCAAGCGCAGCTTGTGCTCCGGCTGCACGCGCGCGAACACACGCGTCTCCGCGCACATCCGATCGAGCTCGACTTCACCCGCCCCCTCGAGCTCCCTCCCCTCGACGACGCGAGCGGACTGCGGCTGAATACCGAGCGATTCCGCGATCGCGCCCGCCGTGCGTCGGTGGTCTCCGGTCAGCATCACGACTCGGATTCCCGCGCGCGTGCAGGTAGCGATCGCCTGCTTTGCGCCCGGACGCGGAGGATCGAGCTGCGCGACGAGGCCCAAGCAGCGCAGCGTCGCGCCGTCGCTCTCGAGCATGGACGCGAGCGGCTGCTCCGCGACGGCGAGCGCCAGCACGCGCAAGCCGCGCGCGGCGAGGGCCTCCGCGCGCCGCAGCCAGTCGTCTCCGTCCCCAAGGCACGCGGGGAGCACCACTTCCGGCGCGCCCTTCACGATCGTGCGCGCGCCGCCGTGCTCCGTCGCCATGCGCCGCGCCGACGGATCGAACGGCAGCTCGGCCGTGCGAGGGTGCCGCGCGCGCAACTCCCCCACGTCGACATGGCACTTTCGAGCCAGAGTCACCAGCGCCGCCTCCGTGGGATCGCCCAACGCTCGCCAGCGCCCGTCGGCATCGAGCACAACGTCCGCGTCGTTGCACAAGACCGCAGCATCGACGAGCTCGCGCAGCGCGAGGTCCGTCGACGCGTCGCACAGCCCCTGACCGCCGCGCAGCGCGCCGCTCGGCTCGTACCCCACGCCTTCGACGGCGACATCGCGCCCAGCGGGCAAGCAGAGCGACACCACCGTCATCTCATTGCAGGTCAACGTGCCGGTCTTGTCCGAGCAGATCACGCTGGTCGATCCGAGCGTCTCGACCGCCGCGAGTCGGCGCACGATCGCGCGGCGCGCCGCCATGCGCTGCACGCCGATGGCGAGCGCGATCGTGAGCGCGACGGGCAGACCCTCAGGCACCGTCGAGACCAGCTGACTGATCGCGACCATCCACAGCTCGCCTGCGGGCATGTCGCGCCACGTGCCCAAGCCGACGATGATGGCGAACACGACGAGCGCGAGGAGCAGTAGCCCGCGACCGAGCCGGTCGAGGCGTTGCTCCAGCGGAGTCCGCGCGCCCGGGTCTCCGACGGTGAGCCGCGCGAGGCGCCCGAGCTCGCTCTGCATCCCCGTCGCGACCACGAGCGCGCGCGCACGGCCGGAGGTGATCTGCGTACCCGCATAGAGCATGCAGGCCCGTTCCGCGAGCACGGTGGACTCCGGAAGCGCGGTGACCGACTTCGCCACGGGTGCCGACTCGCCGGTGAGCGCGCTCTCATCGACTCCCAATCGCTGCGCGTCGAGGATCCGCGCATCCGCAGCGATCGCGTCCCCTGCGGCGCACAGGATCACATCGCCCGGAACGAGCTCTGCGGAGGCCACTTCGAGCTCGCGGCCGTCGCGCACGACGCGCGACGGCGCGCGCGTCAGGCGAGCGAGCGCGGCGACCGCCCACTCCGCTCGACCTTCATGTACGGCACCGAGCACTGCACCGAGCAGAATCACGCCGCAGATCACAATGGCGTCGATGCGCTGATCGAGTGCGAATGCGAGCAGGGCAGCAGCGGCGAGCAGCCCGACCAGCGGACTGCGGAACTGGCGCAGAAAGCGAGCTGCCCAGCCGGGCCCCGTCGCTTGGGGCAATACGTTCGAACCGTACCGCTGCAGGCGAGCGCGCACTTCGGCCGCACCGAGCCCGCGCTGCATGTCCGAGTCGAGGCGATGCACGGCGTCGCCCGCGTCCCGCGCATGCCAAGGCTCGTTCATTTCGAAAGCGGAATGCAATGCCATCTCAGGTCTCGACGGAGCTTAGCGCACACCCTCCGAGCCTTTGGAAGCGTAGTCCCAACATGGGGGAGCCGCTGCACACTACGGACGCGCGGCCACTCGACTGCGCACAACGACGCGCGAGGTTATTCTCGATCTTAGGTGTCGCCATGGATCGCAAGCTGCTCAACCGTTTCGAGTTCCACTTCCGGCGCGCCGTGGACGGCAGCGCGAGCGACAAGGACTGGGCCGTCATCGTCGAGGTGCTCGAGAAGCTGCTCGCGCAGAAGCCTGACGCGCAGACGAACGGCGTCGCGAAGCTGCTGCAGAGCTCCGCGACCGCACTTCGCAGCTGGCACCTTCCAAGCGACTGGGGTCGACTCTCCAAGGAACTGGAGCAGGCGAAGACGCGCGTACGTGTCGAGCTGCCGCGCGAACGCAGCTTCGAAGATCGAGCTGCCGAGCTCGTGCGCGGCCGCGAGTTGCTGCTCCTCGGCGGCGATCGTCGCAACGAGCACGCCGAGAGCCTGCGAACCTCGCTCGGGCTCTCCGAGCTCCACTGGCCGCAGACTCGCGAGGACACGCCCGACGTGGGGTCGTTCGAGCCGTGGATCGCGCGTGTCGAGGTCGTCGCGGTCGTGCTCCTGATTCGCTGGAGCCGTCACGCCTATGGAGAAGTCAGCGGACTGTGCGATCGCTACGGCAAGCCCTTGGTCCGCATCGAAGCGGGCTACAACGCGGTGCAGATTGCGCGCGGCCTCGTCGAGCAGGCGAGCGAGCGTCTCCGACGTTCCTAGCGCCGGCGGAAGCGCACGACGTAGTTTTCCTTCAAGCCCGCGACCTGCTCCTGCGGAATCCGCTCGAACCCAGCGGCCTCGATCTCGGCGACGAAAACCTCTTGGCCTGCGCGTACGTGGCTCATGCACCACTCGCGCGAGACGCCTTCGATCCGGTGAAACTCGATCAACACGAGCTCGCCGCCCTTGCGCAGCGCGGAGTGGAGCGACGCGAGCGTCTGCGCCGGATACTCGAAGTGGTGATAGGTGTCGCACACGAACGCGACGTCGACCGAGGCCCTGGGGAGGCGCACGTTGTCCTCGGCGCACACGACGCCCTCGACGTTGCGCAGCCCCTTCTCGCTCGCCATCGTTTCGATGCGCTCCACGAACGCGGGCGCGATGTCGACGGCGAACACGTGGCCTTGCGGTCCGACGGCCTCGGCGAACGGCAGCGTGAAGAGGCCGGTGCCTGCGCCGATGTCGGCGACACGCTGGCCCGGCTTCAGGCCGACCATCGCAGCGATGGCGGCGCGCTCGGTGAAGATCTCGCGGCTCTCGGTCTCGAAGCGCTCGACGAACTTCTGCGGATCGAGCGCGGGGTCGAGAAAGTCCTTGTTGATCCCCGGCTTGACGCTCTGCGGCGGTGCGGGCGGAGGAGTCGACTTGCAGGCGGCGAAGAGCGCGAGAACGAGCGGAAGTGCGCAGCGGAGGATCGAGTTCATGCGGCAATCCTGCACACGTCGCACGTGCGTTGCAACGTGGGCGTTTTCGTACACTGCGCACGATGAGCGAAAAAGTGATCGTGGTCGGCGCGGGCCTCGCAGGGCTCGCGTGTGCACGCGCGCTGACCGAGGCCGGGCGCGAAGTCGTGTTGCTGGAAAAGTCCGATCGCGCGGGCGGGCGCGTGCGCACGGACGACTGCGAGGGCTTCCGGCTCGATCGCGGCTTTCAGGTCTTGCTCGACGCGTATCCGCATGCGCGCGAGCAGCTCGACCTGAAGGCGCTCGACCTGCACGCGTTTTTCCCGGGCTCGTTCGTGCGCTTCCACGGCGAGCTGCATCTGGTCGCCGACCCCTACCGCGCGACGCGCGAGGCGCTCGGCGGCTTTGGCAATCCGATCGGATCGCTGATGGACAAGGGGCGCGTGCTGGAGCTTCGCCGCCGCGCGCTCGACGGCACCCTCGAAGAGCTCTTCGCGCGCAAGGAGACGACGACGCGCGAGGCGCTGCGCGCGCTCGGCTTCTCGGAGGCGATGGTCCGGCGCTTCTTCGAGCCGTTCCTCGGCGGGATCTTCCTCGGGCGCGACCTTCAGACCTCGAGCCGCATGCTGGAGTTCGTGTTCCGCATGATGGCGCAGGGAGACACCTGCCTGCCCGCGGGTGGCATGGGCAAGCTGTCGGATCAGCTCGCTGCGCGACTGCCGTCGAGCGTGCTGCGCACAGGCTGTGAGGTTCGCTCGGTGGCGCGCCACGAAGTGACGCTCGCGAGTGGCGAGAAGCTCCGCGCGAGCGCGGTGGTCGTGGCGACGGAAGGCGACGTTGCAGCGAGGCTGCTCGGCTCGATCGCGGCGCCGCGCGCTCGCGGCTGCACCACGCTCTATTTCGACGCACCTAGCTCGCCGGTCGAGGGGCCCAAGCTCGTGCTGAACGCCGATGGTGGCTGCGTGAACTCGCTGTGCGTGCCGAGCGACGTCGCGCCGGGCTATGCGCCGGAAGGACGCTCGCTCATCAGCGTCACGGTGCTCGGTGTGCCCGACGAAAACGACGCGGCGCTGCTCGCGCGCGTGCGCTACGAGCTCGCAGGCTGGTACGACTCGCCGACCGTCGAGTCGTGGCGGCACCTGCGGACCTACCGCATCCCGTGGGCGCAGCCGGACCAGACCCCGCCCGCGCTC
>JBIKYW010000376.1:0-3943 GCA_044355055.1 Planctomycetota bacterium
GAGAGCGGCGGCATCTGCAGGCGCAGCATCTTGCCGTCGGTCTGCGGCGTGATGCCGAGCTCGCTCTTGAGAATCGCCTTCGAGATCTCGGCCACGATCGACGCGTCGAAGGGCTTGATCACGATCTGCCGCGGCTCGGGGACCGAGATCGCCGCGAGCTGGTTGATCGGGGTCGGCGAGCCGTAGTAGTCGACGCGGATGTTCTCGACGAGCGCGCCCGAGGCGCGGCCCGTGCGCACGGCGCGCAGCATGTCCTGCACGTGGTGCAGCGCCTTCTCGAGGCCTGCGGTCGTGTCCGCGACGATCTTCTGCTGGATTTGTGCGCTCATGGCTAGCTCTGGATGGTCGTGCCGATGGGCTCACCGCGCACGACGCGCTCGATGTTGCCTTCCTTGAACAAGTCGAACACCACGATGGGCAGCTTCGACTCCATGCACAGGTTCACCGCGGTGGTGTCGAGCACCTTGAGGCCGCGCTCGATGAACTCGCGGTGCGTCAGGGTCTCGAAGCGCTGGGCGCTCTTGTCGACCATCGGGTCGGCCGTGTAGACGCCGTCGACCTTCGTGCCCTTCAGCAGCACGTCGCAGCCGAGCTCGCGCGCACGGAGCGCCGCCGCGGTGTCGGTCGAGAAGAACGGGTTGCCCGTTCCGGCGGCGAGGATCACGAGGCGATCCTTCGAGAGGTGCGCGAGCGCGCGCCGACGCACGAACGGCTCGGCGACCTTGGAGATCTCGATCGCGGTCATCACGCGCGTCTCGACGCCGGCCTGCTCGACCGCGTCCGAGATCGCCAGCGCATTGATCACGGTGCCGAGCATCCCCATGTAGTCCGCGCTCGCGCGCAGCGTTCCCATGCCCGCGACTTTGGCTCCGCGCAGGATGTTCCCCCCGCCGACCACCACCGCCGTCTCCACGCCGAGACGCGCGACGTTGGCGATCTGGCGCGCGATCGTGTGAACGGCGTCGGGATCGAGGCCGCGGCCGCTCTCGCGGTCGGCGCAGGCCTCGCCCGACACCTTGAGGAGAATGCGCTGGTAGCTCACGCCGGGGCTCCGCTCAGGCGCCGAGAGCGAAGAGCGCGAAGCACTCGATCTTCGCGTCTGCGCCGAGCGATTCCGCGAGCATCTTCTTCACGGTGGTCGCGTTGTCGAGGTACCAAGGCTGCTCTTCGAGCGCCACGGTGCCGTAGAACTTGTTGATCTTGCCGAGCACGATACCTTCGCGCTTGTCGGCAGGCTTCGCGAGCACCTCTTCGCTCTCCATGTACACCTTGCGCTCGCGCTCGATGATGTCGGCCGGAATCTCAGCGCGGCTCACGGCGACGGGGCGGGCGAACACGATGTGCTGGCCGAGCTTGTTCAGGAACTCGGCGACCTTCTCCGCCGGAGCTCCGGTCGAGATCGAGGCAAACCCACCGATCTTCTGATCGAAGTGGATGTAGCCGCCGACATAGCCCTTGGCGTTCTCCATGAACGCGACGTGCGGAACTTCGCAGTTCTCGCCGCACTTGGCGGTCAGGCCCTTCACCACGTCGGTGACGACCGTGCCGCCGAGGCTCGAAGCGAGCAGGTCCGCGGCGGAGCCGATGCGGTGGTCGAAGGCGTGTTGCGCGAGCTTGCCGAGCAGGCCCGAGAAGTCCTCGGTCGGGGGCACGAAGTCGGTCTCGCAGGTCATCATCACGACCGCGGCCTTGCGACCGTCGGCCGAGCGCACGGCGGCCACGCGGCCCGCGCCAGCCTTGCGGCCCGCGCGCTTGTCCGCGTTCTTGAGGCCGCTCTTGCGCAGGTTGTCGATCGCGACCTCGATGTCGCCACCAGCGGTCTCGAGGGCGCGCTTGCACTCCATCAGTCCGGCGCCGGTGCGCTCGCGGAGCTCGGAAACCAACTTCGCACTGATCATCGTCATGACTGTCTCTCGCTCGTAGTTTCGGGTGTTGTCGCGTCGCCGGGAGCGCGCGCGCCACGGGGCGGCGCGCGTCACTCTCCCGTTGGTTGTGTGGCGATCGCCGCCGCCCCGACGGACGGTGCGGCGGCGATCGCGCGGGAAAGCACGGCTCGAAGCCGAGCCTGCTGCGGATCAGGCGCCCGCTTCGGGCGTCGCTCCGGCCTCGGCCGCGGGAGCTCCGCGGCGGGCGCGCAGGTCTTGGGCGCGGTTGCCGCGCGTCGGGCGCGGCTCGTCGCCGCTTTGGGCCTCGTCACCGCGCTCGGCGCCGCTGGCGGCGGACTGCTCGCGGCGGTTGGCGCAGCCCTCTTCGACGGCCGTCGCGAGGCGCTCGATGAGCAGACGCACGCTCTTCAGCGCGTCGTCGTTGCCCGGGATCACGATGTCGACCACGCTCGGATCGCAGTCCGTGTCGAGGATGCCGACGACGGGTACGCCGAGGCGGCGCGCTTCCTTGATCGCGTTGATCTCGCGCGCGGGGTCGATCACGACCATCGCGCCGGGGATCTCGGTCATCTCGCGGATGCCGCCCAAGTTGCGCTCGATCTTCTTCTTCTCGCGGCGCAGGGTCGAGGCCATCTTCTTCGACTCGATCTCGATCGTGCCCGACTCTTCCATGCCCTCGAGCTCTTCGAGGCGACGGAGGCGGCTGCGGATGACCGAGAAGTTCGTGAGCGTGCCACCGATCCAGCGCTCGGTCACGACGGGCATGCCCGTGCGCTGACCCGCGTCTTGGACGACGCCCTTGACTTGGCGCTTGGTGCCGACGAACAGGATCTGGGACCCTTCGGCGGCGACGTGGTAGAGGAAGTTCTGCGCCCGCAGGAGGCCCCGGAGGGTCTCGCGCAGGTCCATGATGTGAATCAGGTTGCGGCGGCCGTAGATGTACGGCGCCATCTTCGGATTCCACCGCGACACGCGGCATCCGAAGTGCACACCTGCTTCGATGAGTTGCTGGACCGAGACGGTTTCCATGTGGATCGAAGGAGACGTGGAGTCGAGGGTGGCGGTGCGGGACGGAAGTGTCCGCGCGCCGGAGCCCGCAGGGGGCTCGGGAATGAAAAGGGGTGGAACGGGAGCCGGGAGTCCGACTTCCCCGCCGGATTGCGGGGGGCGAGGAGTGTAGCGAGGGCGAGGCGGGAGTCAAACCTCGCCCCCCCGTCGGGCGCGCCGCGCAGACCCAAGGCGGCCCCTCGCTGCACCAAGTCGATTGCGATTTCCCAAAACCGGCCACGATGGCTCATACTTGAAGTCTGGACCGGGGCGCTCGCAAGGCACCGGCAGTGCGCCGTGACCGAACCTACGACCAGCGCGTCCGCCGATGGCGGCCGCCCCGAGCTGCCCGCCCGCGCGGGCCCCGCGGCACGCGACCTCTCCGGCCGCGCGGCCGTGCGGGTCCTCGTGTGCGACCACCGCGGCGAGGGCACTCTGGCGCGCGCCCGGCTGCTCGGACAGCTCGGCTATTCCGTCGACGTCTCGGCGACCCTGCGGCGCTCGCTGGAGATGCTGGCCCACGCTCCCCCGTCGGTCGTCTTGCTCGATCCGCTCGCGGGTCTGGGGCAAGCCGAGTTCGAAGTCGTCGACCGGGCGCGGCGCGCCGACCTGCGCACCGGACTGCTCGCGGTCGTCGACGCCGAGGGTCCGGGAAGCGGCTTGCTCGCGGCCGTGCGCGGCGAACGCCACGGTCCGATCGACCTCCTGCGCCGCGGCGCGAGCGAGGAAGAGCTCGCCGTGCGCGTCGAGATGTTGCTGCGGCGCATCGAGACCCGCAGCGAGCTCGAGCGCCTGCAACATCTCGCGACGCACGATGACCGCACGGATCTGCTGCGACCGCAGGTGTTTCAGGAGCAGCTGCGCCAGCACTTCTCGGCGGCGCAGCGCCACCAGCTCGACCTCGGGCTGCTCCTGATCGACCTCGACGACTTCGGGCGCATCAACAAGCTCTACGACCACACGGTCGGCGACGAAGTGATCGCGCGTGTCGGTGCAGCGATCCGACGCTC
>JBIKYW010000035.1:0-13024 GCA_044355055.1 Planctomycetota bacterium
TCGGCGGCGACGAGTTCTGCGTGCTCTTGCCGTACACACGCAAGGTCGACGCCGCGCGCGTCGTGCAGCGTCTCTTGGAGCAGATCCCGGCGGCCACGTCCGAGATCAAGGTGCATCCGCAGCTCACCGTGACCGCGAGCCTCGGCTTCGAGACCTTCAACGGCGAAGACGTCGAGAGCGAAGGCCAGATGCGCCAGCACGCGGAAGAAGCCCTGCGTCACGCCAAGCGCTCCGGAGGCGACCGCGGAATCTACTACCGCAGTCTCGAATCCGCGTTGCGCGCTGCGCGCGGCGCGTGACGCGCCAAAGCGCGCTAGCGCACGAGCAAGAGGCGCAACCAGTCCGCGCGGTCGGCCACGAACGAGCGCTCGTCCATGTCGACGACGAGGGCGATGCGTTTCACCCCACCGAGCTCGAGCGCGGGAAGCGCGAGCGGCGCCTCTCCGCCGCGCACTCGTCCGCTGCGCCAGGCAGGCTCGGGCTTTTCATCGAGAAAAATTGAGAACTCGACCGAGCCCTTGTACGCGAAGAGCCGCACCGAGTCGTCGATCGCCACGGCGCCGCGCAGCGACTTCCAGCCGCCGTCGAGGGCGAACTCGAGCCGCGACGGAGCATGGACGCCGAGTCCGCGCGGCCAGACCCGACCGCCCGCGGCGAGCGGCTTTCCGACGACCGAGAGGTCGCGTTGCCACGGCCAGTTCATGCCCACGCCATCGCCCTCGGACCAGCCTTCGCGGACGAGGGCCGGCTCGAACTGCGAAAGGAACGCCACGCTGCCGTCGGCGAGCGTCACCTCGCGCACCGCGCCACTCGCAAGCTCCAGCGTTCGCTGCCCGTCGAGCGCGAGCGACAGCCCCTCCGCGCTCCAGCGAGCGAGTTCACCGCACAGGCGCCCGCCATCGGCGAGATCGACGGCCACGGCGCCCGCTGCGAGAGCCCGCGGCTCTTCGAGCGGCTCGACGAACAGCGCCGCCACTTCGCTCCAAGCAAACGTGCGCGAGCCGAGGACGCTGTCGAAGACGACGCCCTCGGCGCTGAAGCCCTCGAGCGTGCCGTCGACCTTGTCGAAGCCGCCGGGGCGCACCCAGACGAGTCGGTCGCCGCTGGGCGCGCGCTCCAGTCCGGCGGGCGCGCGCGCGTCGAACTCGATGGCGAAGATCTCGCCGACGTCGAGAGTGAGCGCGACTCCGCCCGCGAGCTCGACGCTGAGCGAGTCGCCTTCGCCGCCGCCGACCGCTGCGCGCACGCGATCGCCGCCGACGAGCGAGACCCTCGCGCGCCTCTCGGCCGCGCCGGCAGGGTCGGGCTCCTCGCAGCCCTCGACGCGCAGCGCCACCGCACCGAGCTCGGAGAGCGAGCGCAGCTCGAGGCCCTCGAGCGAGCGCGACGTCAGCGTGCCTTCCCGGCTCTCGATCCAGAGCTTGCCCGACTCCGGCCGCCCGACGAGCGGCAAGAAGGCCAAGGGGAGCGCAAGCGACGGCAGAGCGACGGAGCGGAGCGAGACCATGCGCGAGATGCTACGGCGCAGGGCGCGGGGTGCGAGCGGGCCGATTGCTGCCAGCTTGGCAGAAGCCGCTCGGCGGCCTCGCGGCTGCTGCCAGAACGGCAGCGACCGTCCCCGGGGCGGCCCCCCGACAGCCCGCGCGCGGTCGCGGCACCGTTCTTGCATGGAAGCTTCTTCACAGGCTCGAGCCGCCGCGCAGTCGCGGCTGCGCGGGGTCTGGGTGGCGTGCCCTGCCAAGAGCGCGCCGTGACCAGATCCCTCCGCGGGCCTGCAACGACCACGGGCACGGCCTCCGCCGCGCTCGGCTCCCCACTCTCCCCTCTCCTTCCACTCGCCCCCGCGGCTCGGCTCCGAGCCGCAACCCCCGAGACGACCAAGGTCCCCTCCATGGCAGCCAAGCAGATTGTGTTCGAAGCCGACGCGCGTGAAGCGATCCGGCGCGGCGTCGAGAAGCTCTCCAAGGCCGTGACCAGCACGCTCGGCCCCCGCGGCCGCAACGCGGTGCTCGACAAGGGCTGGGGCGCGCCGACCGTCACCAAGGACGGCGTCACCGTCGCCGAAGAAGTCCAGCTGAACGATCCCTACGAAGATCTCGGCGCGAAGCTCGTCAAGGAAGTCGCGAGCAAGACCAGCGATGTCGCCGGCGACGGCACGACGACCGCCACGCTGCTCACGGAAGCGATCTTCACGCAGGGCCTGCGCGCGATCACCGCGGGCGCCTCGCACGCGCGCCTCGTCGCGGGTCTCTCCGACGGCCGCGACGCGGTGCTCGCCGCGCTCGACAAGATGTCGAAGAAGGTCACGAGCAACGATGAGGTCCGCCAAGTCGGCACGATCTCCGCGAACAACGACGCGCGCGTCGGCAAGATCATCGGCGACGCGATGGACAAGGTCGGCAAGGACGGCGTCATCACCGTCGAAGAGGGCAAGACGCTCGACACCGACGTCGCCATCGTCGAGGGCATGCAGTTCGACCGCGGCTTCATCTCGCCGCACTTCGTCACCGACCCCAACGCCATGGAAGTGGCGTTCGAGAAGCCCCTGATCCTCGTCTTCGAGGACAAGATCGGCACGATCCAGAAGCTCCTGCCGGTGCTCGAGGCGATCAAGAACGCCAACAAGCCGCTGGTCATCCTCGCCGAGGATGTGGAGAGCGAAGCGCTCGCGACGCTCGTCGTGAACAAGCTGCGCGGCATCCTGCAGTGCGTCGCGGTCAAGGCGCCGGGATACGGCGACCGCCGCAAGGCCATGCTGCAGGACATCGCGGTCCTCACCGGCGCAAAGGCGATCATGAAGGACCTCGGGCTCGAGCTCGAGAAGGTCACCCTGCGCGACCTCGGCAGCGCCAAGCGCGTCGTGGTCACGGCCGACACCACGACCATCGTCGGCGGCGTGGGCGCCCGCAAGGACGTCGAAGATCGCGTGGCGCAGATCCGCGCGGAGATCGAGGTCACGACCTCGGACTACGACCGCGAGAAGCTCCAAGAGCGTCTGGCCAAGCTCACCGGCGGCATCGCGCAGATCAACGTCGGCGGCGCAACGGAAGTCGAAGTGAAGGAGCGCAAGGCCCTGATCGAGGACGCGCTGCACTCGACGCGCGCCGCGGTCGAGTCGGGCATCCTCCCCGGCGGCGGCACCGCGCTGCTGCGCGCCCGCGAGGCCGTCACCAAGCTCAAGAAGCAGGGCGACGACGACTACAACATGGGCCTCGACGTGCTGCACGCCGCGCTCGCGCGCCCGGTGCAGAAGATCTCCGAGAACGCGGGCTTCGACGGCACGGTCACCGTGCATCGCATCCTGCGCGAGAAGAGCGCCACGTGGGGCTTCGACGCCAACAGCGGCCAGTACGGCGACATGCTGAAGTTTGGCATCCTCGACCCCGCCAAGGTCACCAAGACGGCGCTCTCCAACGCGGTCAGCGTCGCGCTGCTCCTCCTCTCCACCGACGCGCTGATCGTCGCCAAGCCCGAGCCCAAGAAGAAGGGCCCGGCGGGCGGCGGCCACGGCGAGATGGATGAGATGGGCGGCGGCATGGGCGGCATGGGAGGCATGGACTTCTAAAGCGCCCCGATTCCACGCACACACCACCTCACACACCCAGCACAACTCCTCCAAGGAATCCCCCACCCATGGCCAAGCAGATCCTGTTCGACGACGCGGCGCGCGCGAAGATGCGCGACGGCATCGAGAAGCTCGCCAAGACCGTGCGCGTCACCCTCGGCCCCGCGGGCCGCAACGTCGTGCTCCAGAAGTCCTTCGGCTCGCCGTCGGTCACCAAGGATGGTGTCACGGTCGCCAAGGAGATCGAGCTCTCCGACCCCTTCGAGAGCATGGGCGCCAAGCTCGTGCGCGAAGTGGCCTCCAAGACCAACGACGTCGCCGGTGACGGCACGACGACCGCGACCGTGCTCGCCTCCTCGATCTTCAAGGAAGGTCTGCGCGAGATCTCGACGGGCGTGAACACCATCGCCGTGCGCAACGGCATCGAGAAGGCGGTCGAGCAGGCCGTCGCTTCGATCCAAGCGCAGTCGCGCAAGGTGAAGAAGCGCGAGGAGAAGAAGGCGGTGGCCACGATCTCCGCCAACAACGACCCCGTGATCGGCGAGCTGCTCGCCGAGGCCTTCGAGAAGGTCGGCGACGAAGGCGTCGTCACCGTCGAGGAGTCCAACGGCCTCGAGACGCGCCTCGAAGTGGTCGAGGGCCTCGAGTTCGACAAGGGCTACCTGAGCCCGTACTTCGCCACCGACATGGTGAAGCTCACGTCCGAGCTCACCGACGCGCACGTCTTCATCTACGAGAAGAAGATCTCGAACCTGCGCGAGTTCCTGCCGGTGCTCGAGCGCGCCGCCCAGACCGGTCGTCCGCTGCTCATCATCGCCGAAGACATCGAGGGCGAGGCGCTCGCCACGCTGGTGATCAACCGCCTGAAGGGCGTGCTGAACGTCTGCGCCGTCAAGGCGCCGGGCTTCGGCGATCGCCGCAAGGCTTACCTCGGCGACATCGCCGTCCTCACCGGCGGCACCGCGATCACCGAGGACCTCGGCATCTCGCTCGACAAGGTCACGCCGGCGCACTTGGGCACCGCCAAGCGCATCAGCATCAACAAGGACCGCACGATCATCGTCGGCGGTTCTGGCTCGAAGAAGTCGATCGAAGAGCGCTGCGCGCAGATCCGCACCCAGATCGAAGCCACGAAGAGCGACTACGACCGTGAAAAGCTGCAGGAGCGCCTCGGCAAGCTCACGGGCGGCGTCGCGGTGATCAAGGTCGGCGGCTCGACGGAAGCCGAGATGAAGACGAAGAAGTTCTTGGTCGAGGACGCGTTCAACGCGACGCGCTCCGCGATTCAAGAAGGCATCGTCCCCGGCGGCGGCGTCACGCTGCTCCGCGCGGCCGATTCGATCGACGAGTCGAAGTTCAAGGGCGAGGAGCGCTTTGGCGCCATGATCATCAAGCGCGCGCTCGAGGCGCCGCTGCGTCAGATCTCGCAGAACGCGGGCTACGACGGCGCGGTGGTGGTCGAGAACGTCCGCGAGAAGGGCGGCTCCTACGGCTTCAACGCGCTCTCGGGCGAGTACACCGACATGTTCAAGGCCGGTGTGATCGACCCCGCCAAGGTCGTGCGCTCCGCGCTGCAGAACGCCGCGTCGATCGCGGGCCTCTTGCTCACGACCGACTCGATGATCACCGAGCTCAAGGAAGACTCGGCCAAGGTCGAGGGCTCGATCGCCTGAGCGGGCGAGCGCCGCGACACCCCGTGCCCCGGCGGAGCGCCCAGCGCACCGTCGGGGCACCTTCCCATCCGAACCTGTGACGATCCCCTACTCCAAAAACCCGAGTCAACGTCGGTGAGCGACAAGCGCGACTTCTACGAGGTGCTCGGCGTCGAGCGCGGTGCGAGCGAGGAGGAGATCAAGAAGTCCTATCGCAAGCTCGCACTCAAGTACCACCCGGATCGCAATCCGGGGGACAAGGACGCCGAGTCGAAGTTCAAGGAGGCCGCCGAGGCCTACGACGTGCTCGGCGACGCTCAAAAGCGTCGCCAGTACGACCAGTTTGGTCACCGAGCCTTCGAAGGTGGCGGCGGCGGTGGTCCGCGCTTCCACAACATGGAGGACATCTTCTCCGCCTTCGGAGACATCCTCGGCGGTCAGATGTTCGGCGACCTCTTCGGTCAGCAGCGCCGACGCAGCTCGGGGCCGCAGCCCGGCCGCGATTTGAAGATCGCGCTCGACCTCACGCTGGAGGACATCGACGCCGGTGTCGAGCGCACGATCGTGATCAAGCGCGAAGACCACTGCGGCGGCTGCAAGGGCACGGGCGCGAAGCCCGGCACGTCGCGCAAGACCTGCGAGACCTGCGGCGGCCGCGGACAGGTGAGCCGCAGCCAAGGCTTCTTCGCCATGGTCACGCCATGTCCGACGTGCTCGGGCACGGGCTCGCGCATCGAGTCCCCCTGTGCGCAGTGCAAGGGCGCAGGCCGCGAGGCTGCGCGCGCCGAAGTTCGCATCAACGTGCCCGCGGGCGTCGACGAAGGCATGCGCTTGCGCATCAGCGAGCAAGGCGACGCGGGAGACCCGGGCGCGCCGCGCGGCGATCTCTACTGCGTCATCCGCGAAGTCGAGCACAAGATCTTCCAGCGCAGCGGCGCGGATGTGCTGACCGAGATCCCCGTCTCGTTCGCGCAGATGGCGCTCGGCGACACGGTCGAGATCCCGACGCTCCGCGGCCGCGCGGAGATGACGATCCCCGCCGGAACGCAGAGCGGCAAGATCCTGAGGCTGCGCGGGCAGGGCCTGCCGGTGCTCGACGGCCGCGGCCGCGGCGACCAGCACGTGCGACTGTTCGTCGAGGTCCCCAAAAAGCTCTCCGACCGCCAGAAGGAGCTGCTGCGCGAGTTCGCCGAGCTCGAGCGAAAGGGAACGGGCGACAAGTCCTTCTTCGACAAGATCGTGGGCTACTTCAGCTGACGACGAGGCACGCCATGAGCGAATCCGAGACCAACGCAGAAACGCAACCCGCACCGGAGTTCGAGCGCCTGAGGGCAGAGCGCGACGACCTGCTCGCGCAGCTCGCTCGCGCGCGCGCCGACTACCAAAACCTGCGCAAGCGCACCCAAGTCGACATCGAGAACAGCGTGCGGCGCTCGCTCGAGGGCCTGTTGCAAGGGTTGCTCGTCACGGTCGACCACCTCGACTTCGCTCTCGCCAGCAAGGTGGAGAGCGAGGACGGCAAGGCACTGCACAAGGGCGTCGAGCTGACGCGCATGCAGTTCCAGCAGGTGCTCGCCCAAGAGAACGTGCAGCCGATCGCGGAGTCGCGTGTGTTCGATCCCAAGCTGCACGAGGCGGTCGCGATGGTCCCGAGCAGCGCGCACACGGCCGGCGAGATCGTCGCGACGCTACGTCGCGGCTGGACGTGGCGCGGTCAGGTGCTGCGCGCCGCGCAGGTACAAGTGGCAAGCGCGCCCGCGTCGCCCGGCGCGGAAAACGGCCCCGAAAACGCCCCACAAGAGGCAAACTAGAACTCCCATGCCGACCTACGACTACAAGTGCGATGCCTGCGGGCACGCCGTCGAGTACTTCCAGTCGATGAGCGAGGCGCCGAAGAAGAAGTGCCCCAAGTGCGGCAAGTCGAAGCTCGTTCGCCAGCTCGGCACCGGCGCGGGCATTCTCTTCAAGGGCTCGGGCTTCTATCAGACCGACTACCGCTCGGACTCCTACAAGAAGTCCGAGAGCGCGGACAAGTCTTCGGGCTCCTGCGGCGGCGACACCAAGTCCTGCGCCGCGAGCGGCGGCCCCTGCGCGAGCTGAGCGCCGACGCGGGCGGCTACTGGAGGAAGAGCTCTTCGACGAGCTCGCCGATGGTTCCGCTGTCGCAAGTTCCGAGCACGCGGTCCGCGACCTCCAGCGCCTCGGGATACGCGTTGCCCATCGCGCAACCCAAGCCTGCCTCGGAGAGCATCGGCACGTCGTTGCCCGCGTCGCCCACGGCGACCACGCGCTCGGGCCGAATGGCGTGCTCATCGAGCAGCCAGCGGAGCGCCTCGGCCTTGCCGCGACACGGCGGGTGCACGTCGCATACGATCAGCTTGCTCTCGCGGTGGTGTGGGAGGCAGTTGAGCGGAAAGTGCGTGATGTACATGGGTTGGCGCACCGCCGCCTCGACTTCGCGCGCGACGTCCGAGCTTTCTGCGTGCGTATCCGAGAAGAAGGTCACGCGCATGGCGCGCAGCGAGCGCATGCGCTCGGGATCCACCGTCTCGACGGCGGTCATATCGTGCAGCGCGCGCCACTCCGCATCGTTGCGCGGCGACGTCGAGTACTTGACGCCTTGGCACATCGCCACCGTCATGAGCCCGCGTTCGAGCCCGAAGCGCACGAGTCGCTCCAGCGTGCGCTCCGACAACACCCGCTCTTCGATCAAGCGCTTGCGCGACGGACACCACATCGCGGCGCCGTTGAAGACGATCGCGGGATTGTCGATGCCGAGCTGCTCGACCACAGGGATCGTCGCCAGCTCGGAGCGACCCGTGGCGATCATCACGCGCACGCCGCGCTCGGCGGCGGCGCGCAGCGCCGTCAGCGTCCGCGGGTGGATGCGGTCGGACTCGTCGACGAGGGTGCCATCGAGGTCGAGCAGGATTGCGTCGTAGCTGCGCTGCGCCATGGGAACCCCAGAGCGTAGGTGCCGCGACCTCCGCGCGCCACGCGCAGGCGACTACAAGTCGAGCGCCACGCTCGCCGTCTTGCCGGCCTCGACCACCACGGTCTCGCTGCGCTCGGACTCGGAGCCTCGACCGCCGCCGCGCGGCTCAAACGGGCGCGCACTCACCACCCAACGCCCGGGCTCGAGGTCCCGCAAGAGAGCGCGGCCGCCTTGGATCACCTCGCGCTTGGCGTCGCCATCGGGACGGCCACCCTCGCGGTAGGCCGTCACTAGCCCTTGCTCCAGCGGCTCGCCGCCGCTGCGCACCGTTACCTCCACCTGTCCGGCTTGGGCGAGCTGGAGGTCGACGCGGGAGCGCACCTCATTGGGCCCGACGACGAGTTCTTCGGACTTCGCCTCGCGGTAGCCCTTGGACTCGGCGCGCACGATGAGCGCGACGTTGGGCTGCACCCCGCGCAGTACGTACCGCCCCTCGACATCGGTCACCGCCGACGTCTCGTCGCCCCCCATCACGACCGAGCTCGACTCGTCGTCGCCGCCCGCGCTCATCATCACCATGCGCACGACGCCAACCGAGGAGCCGCCGCCCGCGCGCTCGACGCGCACCTTGGCACCCGCCAGCGGGCGACCGTCGGGCCCAGTCACCTTGCCTTCGAGAATCGCGATGTCGAGCACGAGGTCCAGCGTCGCGTCGCGATCGCCGAGCGTGACCTCGCTCTCCGCCGGCATCGTGCGGCTCTTGTGGGAGACCTTGACCGTGTAGGTCCCGGGCTTGACGTTCTTGATCTCGTAGCGCCCACGTCCATCGGTGCGCGCGCGAGGGCCCGCATCGCCGAAGAACATTCGACGAGCACCCGCCTCGCCCTCGCGCTTAGGAACGAGCGAAACCGAGGCGCCGGACAGCGCCTCACGCCCTTCCGAGATCGTGCCTCGCAGCGCGAGTTGCAGCGGCGCGCGCAAGGTCAATGGCACCTCGTTGCCGTCGATCACTTCGACCTCGACCCACTGCGACTCCGCCGCTTCGTCGTCCATGCCGGCGATGACGAACTGCACGCCGCCCGACGCAAACGCGCCGTCGCCGCCCGACTCGGGCCGGAAGCGGTGCGTCCCCGGGGTCAGAAAGCGGAACAGCGCCACACCCGCGGTGTCCGTCACTTCGCGCTCGCTGCCGCCGCCCGAGAACGCGGCAAACTCCGCAGCACCGCGACCGGCGCGATGCTCGATCTTGCCTCCGGCGAGGGGCTGACCGGCCGCGTCGAGGAGCGACACGCGCACGCTGCCTCCCTTCGACATGCGCACCTCGCGCTCGACGGACGTGCCGGATGCGCTGACGAAGGACTCGCTGCGGTAGGGCGCGTGCTCGGGATGCGAGACGGAGAGCTCGCAGCGCGCGCCCTCGAACTGCGTGAGCTGTGCGAGCCCCTTCTCGTCCGTCCGCGCGGTCACCGAGCGCTCCTCCTCGAGATCCAAGTCTCCCGACTCGTCGCCCGCGGCACCGATCTCCATGCGGAACGAGCGAACGACGAGGCCATTCTCATCGCGCTCGCCCTCGCGCGTCCGCCGCAGGGTCACGCGCGCGCCCGCGAGAGGCGCGCCGCTCGCGTCGAGCACCGTCACCGCGAGGATCGGCGCGGGCTCGAGCTCGATCACTCCGAACTCCGTCTCCGAAGTTGGCCCGAGGGGCAGCTCCCGGCGCGACCACTCGCGATAGCCGACGGCGGAGATCCAGAGGTTGACTGTGTCGCTGTCGCCGCGCCTACGGAGGTTGCCGAGCTTGCCGATTCCGGCGGGATGCTCCGTCTCGCGCTCTCCGGACTCGATGTAGGGCATGCGCATGGCATCCTTGCCGAGTCCGCCGTAGACGCGGTAGCGCTCGACGGGAGCCTTGGTCCTTGCGTCGACCACCGTGAAGCGCAGGGACGAATCCGGCTGGTAGTCCAAGCTCACGCCGCGGTCACCCGCGCGCGCGGCCACCTTCGGCGACATCCGCGGCGAGAAGTTCAAAGGAGCGTCGCCTTCGCGCAGCCGAAGCGAAAGGTCGTAGGCCTTCTGCGGACGCAGTCCATCCACGAGGAACGAGCCATCGGAAGCGAGCTTTGCGCCGCGCCACTCGCCCGAGGCGCCGGCGAACATGTCCTCGCCATCGACTCCGACGACCATCATGCCGCCCTTGGACGAGCGAGACGGAGTGGCGAGCACGCGAAGAACCTCGAGCGTGCCTTCCGGCACGCCGACCGCGACGCCGGAAATGGACGCGCCCTCGTCGAGCCGCAGCACGACGCCGTCGCGGCGCTCGCCGGACTTCAAGCTGCCTTCGAGGCGCTGCTTGAGCACCGGGTGTGCCTCGGAGTCGACGCGCAGCTCCAGCTCGCCCGCGGGGAGGATGTCGAGCACGAAGCTCCCGTCGTCCCTCGTCTCGCCCAGTGGACGCGCACCGTCGCTTCCGCCGAGGAAGACGAGGCCGCCGGGCAGCTCGTTGCGCACTTGCCCGAGCTTGGCCTTGGCCACGCCCGCTCCGCGGCTGTCGACCACCCGCCCCGTGACAATCGGTCCCGGAATCAGCGTGAACGTTCCGGCCTCGAACGTGTCCCCCGTCGGGATCGGACGCGTCTCGTCGAGCGGAGCATGGCCCGCGAGGCGCAGCGAAAAGCGCGTGTCACCCGACTTGCGAACTCGCAGCTCGAAGCGACCGTCGGAGCTCGTTGTGGCCTTGGCGCGCAGGGAGCGCCCACCGCGCTCCTCGTCGCCCTCGTCCCCGCCGAAGAGGTCGACCGCGAAACCCATGTCACCGGGCGAGACGCTCACAGCGACGTTCGCAAGAGGCGCGCCGCTCTCGTCGACGGCCACGCCGCGGACGAGCGTTCCCGTCGCGTCGCCGCGCGGCGCTCCACGCGGCGCTACGGCGGGCGCCGTTTCCACCACCACGCGCTCAGGCGCGACGCGCGTCGTCGCCTCGACCGAACTGGGCGCCCGCGGCGCGTCCGAAGGTGCAACCACGGCGACCTCCCGGGAAGCCTCCGGCGCTGCGCTCGAGTCGGCGACGGCGCTCTCTTGCCCATCGCGGACGATCCAGAGTCCAACGACGCCACCGAGGACGAGGACGAGCAAGAGAATGAGCAGGGTACGGTTCACGGGCGCTGGTTCCTTCACGAAGAGGGAGCGACGCCGCAGCATCGGGCTCCGGCATGCCGCTTCTGGCGTGCGCAGCCTACGACACGGCGCGGGCGGGCGTTGGCCGATGCGCGCGGTTTTTGCCCCTTCCGTTCTTCCTGCGTCAGGCTTTACGTCCTAGGGCTTGCGCCTCGCGCCGTTCCGCCGTCCCATGACGCACGCGCAGGGTTCCTCCCCCCTCGCGAACGCGCGCACCGAAAACGAGACTCTCCCCGATGTCCAAGAAGCTCCTCTCGCTCGCCCTCGGATTGCTCGTCCTGTGCCCCGCGCTGCTCGCCCAGCAGATGCCCAAGGTGGGCAAGGAGTACAAAGACGAGGTCGACCTCGGCTTCAGCATCAAGATGCCCTCCGACTGGCCCTTCGTTCCCGGCCAGCCCGACGACAAGAACGAGATCGGCGGCTACTCCGGTGGCGACCTGTCGGTGCTGATGGACCCCAAGACCGGGCGGCCCTTCCTCGAGCTGGAGATCAAGCTGCTCAAGTTCGACCGCCGCAAGGCGAAGGACGCTGAGACGGTCGAGGTCGAGAAGGACGGCGAGAAGATCGAGATCAACTTGGGCGGCGGCGTGCCGAACTTCACGGCGTGGACCAAGAACCTGCGCGCGGGCTGGAAGCGCGAGGACAAGCTCTGCAAGACGCTCAAGATCAACAAGATCGACACGAACCTGCACGTCTATCGGAACGTGTTCGACAAGAAGGAAGACATCTCGGCCTTCCTGTGCGCGTGGGAGTACAAGCTCAAGCCCGACGTCGAGATCGTGATGCTCGGCTTCGCTCCCGCGGACGACAAGCGCTGGGGCAAGTGGGAAGGCACGCTCGAGTCGATGGCGAAGAGCTTCAAGCCGCTCGAGATCGCCACGAAGAAAATCGCGACGGCGCAGGGCTCGACGATGCGCGATGCGCGGCGCGCCGAGCTGCAGACGGAGGTCACGAAGAACCCGGGCTGGAAGCTGTACGAGACGCCCAACTACTTCCTCGTGTCGTCGAAGAATGACGACAAGCTGTTCATGAAGGAGTTGATGGACCGCCTCGAGGCGATCCGCGAGCAGTACGAGGAGATCTATCCGCCCGCGCTGGCGGCCGAGCTGCGCCAGCTCGCCAAGGCGCGCGAAGCCGAGGAGGAGAAGAAAAAGAAGGAGAATCCCGATGCGGAGGGTGGAGCCGCGGACGGCGGCGAGGCCTCCGAAGCGGACTTCGAGAAGGAGCTCGCACGCCGCACGCGCGCCTCGCAGGGTGATCCGATGGAGCGCTCGAAGTGCAGCGTCGTGCGCGTGTGCTCCAGCGAAGACGAGTACCTGAAGTACTCAGGTCTGTACGGATCCGCGGGCTACTGGTCCTTTCAGACGGAAGAGCTCGTGCTCTACGACGACCAGAAGGGCGGCGGTCGCGCGAACACGTGGGCCGTGCTCAACCACGAGGCCTTCCACCAGTACGTCTTCTACTTCTTCGGCAACCTCTCGCCGCACAGCTGGTTCAACGAAGGGACCGGCGACTTCTTCTCGGGTTTCCAGCTCGAAGGCTCGCGCTTCAAGCTCGAGCCCTTCAACTGGCGCATCGACACCATCAAGAGCAACATCAACCCGAAGAACCTCGGGGGCAAGTACGCACCGCTCAAGGAGCTCGTGCGGTGGACGCAGGCCGAGTACTACGGGCAGAACAAGTACAAGCTCGGCGGCGGTG
>JBIKYW010000238.1:0-5383 GCA_044355055.1 Planctomycetota bacterium
AGTGGGAATGTCTGCGATCGGCGAGAGGTAGTAGTTGTCGCCCAAGGTCGAGACGGTCGTGCGGAAGAGCACGCGATCGAGCTTGTCGCCGTCCTTGTTCCAGTCGAAGTTGTCCGCCGCCTCGTCGACGCGGTAGTAGGCGATGTTGTTCGAGATCGCGATGCCCGCGTTGTCCGCGTCGACCGCGACCGCCGGACCGGGGAAGTCGAAGTCGTCGGCGTCGTTGGGATCGAAGCGCGAGAACACCGGAACGCTGTCGAGGAGGTCCGTGTCGCGACCGTTGATCGGCGCGCCGAAGACGCTCTCCTCGAAGCCGATCGGAACTCGCGTGCGGTCCTCGAGCTCGCCCATCCAGCTCGAACCAGCGCATTGGAAGCCCGCGCTCGGCGAGTGATCCGTGCGCCACTGCGCCGCATTGCCGTCGGTCGGGTCGAGCCAGCCGACCAAGTGCTCGACGTTGTTGGTCGCGTTCGAGACCTCGCCGTCCCACGAGCGGCCGTCGGCCTCCTCGTCGATCACGACGATCCAGCGTCCAGCAAAGTCCGTAGCGCCGTGCGTGCCACCGGGAACGTCTTCGAGCGCGACCAGCCCGATCGCGGCGGTGAAGACGCCCGACGAGCCGAGCGGGTTCTCGGCGCGCACCCAGCGCAAGACGTCGTCCGTTGTGTCTCCATCATTGTTCAGGCCGACGGTCGCGCAGTTGCCGTCGTCGGACTCGGGCACGATCGAGGCGACGAACGTGGCCGTACCGTTGGTCGTGACCAGCACGCGCTCCTCGCCCGCGAAGGCGGTGTTCACCGGCTGCGTCGTGCCCGCGAAGAACGAGTTGAGCCAGAGGAAGTGCAGCACCTCGTCGGTCGTGTCCGTGTCGTTGGCGGTGCAGTGAGCCGGCCGCCAGTTCGCGAAGGCCCCCGAGTAGTTGTTGAGCGAACCCGCACCTTGGCCAGCCTCGTCGACGAGGAAGGCCACGACGGTCTCTCCTCCGCTCGCCGCTGCCGCGCGCACCGGCGCGTCGTGATCGGCCATCGCCTTGCCCGTCGACTTCACCTTGGGCGTCGAAACGCCCGCGTTCACGAGCGCGAGCACGTGGTCGTCGGTGGTGTCTCCATCGCCGTTGAGGTCGCGCCCCTCGTCGCTCTCGTCCAGCCCGAGAACGACCACGTTGCCGTCGCTGCCCACGAGCTCGGGCGACAGATTGTTCGCCGCGTCGTCGTTCATGAGGCGCATGGCAGGGTTCGGCGCGCCACCCGTCAGCGAGACCATCGCGAGCGCCGTCTCACCGGCTGCGAGGGGCGTCGCGCCCGGCGACTCGCAGTAGAAGAGCTTCTCATTGTCGGTCACCGCGATGCGCGGACCGCGACTTGTGCGACGCAGGTCGTCGAAGAACGCCACCGTGCCCGGCGACGGCGAGCCCGTGGGCGTACGTAGAAGCACGAGGTCGAGCAGGTCGGTGTCGCCGTTCCAGTCTTGGTTGTCCTCGATCTCGTCGACGACGAGGTACAGGCTCGAGCCCGCCAGCGCGAGCTCACTCGCGGCCACGTCGAGCCGCACCTCGGTGCCGTCGACCATGTCGACGAGCACCGCGATGCGATCCAGCTTGTCGCCATCCCCGTTCATGTCGGTCCCGCCCGAGCCCGTGGTCAATTCGTCCGCCAAGAACGCCAGCCGCCGCTCGCGCACGAGGATCGGCGTGGTCGCCCCCGACGAAAAGGCCGACGAGCGAGCCTGGAAGAGGAGCGGAGTGTCTTCCTGTTCAACGCACGCAGCGAAAAGGAACGGAGCGATGAGGACGAGCGATCGGACGATGCGGTTCATGCGGGGACGTCTCCGTGTGCTCCGGACTCTAGCCCCCAAACGCCCCCCGTGCTACCGCCGCGGCAGCGCAGATCGAGCGGCGCCGCCGCGGCGAACTTCACGTTCGAGGAATGCGTGTCACTGACAAACCGTGAAGCGCACGCCGTTCGACAGTCCCGTGGTGCTCGGACTCGCCGGATCGCGCATCCACCACTGCGCGAACACCGTGTCGCCCGGATTCAGCCCGACAGAGTTCATGTATGCCGTGGAGAAGGTGAAGGCATAGCTGCCCGTGCAGGAGTTTCCGCTCAACGGACCGCCGGAGCTGATCGACGCCGTGCGGTTCGTCGGGTTGCCCACGCACTTGAAGCCACCTTGGAACGGCGTCGCGCTCGAGCTCATGGCCCAGAAGAGCAGGCCATTCTTCTGATTGAGCACGTTCGAGCACGTCACCGTGAACGTGCCTGCGCTCTTCGAAGGCTGGGCCAAGTTCGTACCGATCGCCGGAACGCAGCCGAGGGAGTTCGTCTTCGCCGTGCAATAGGTCGAGACCGAGCTCGCGTTGACGAGCAGCGGACCGAAGGTGCGCGTCGCACTCCAGTTGCCCGCAGCATCCTGAGCACGCAGGTGGAAGTAGCGCGGCGTGGTCGAAGAAGCGAGCACGAAGCTCGTGCTGGTGGAACCCGCGGCGAGCACCGTGCCCGTCGTAGGATCCCACGCCGGCAGCGTGTTGATGACGTACACGTAGCGAGCGACGCCCGACGAGAAATCACCCGAAGCCGACCAGTTGAGCGTGACGCTCGTGCTGCACGACTGCACGCCCGCGCTGTGCGTCGAGGAGCTGATCACGCCGGGCTGCGTCGGCGGCGCGGTGTCGATCTTGATCGGCCCGTAGTTCGCCGCCGCCGTGCCCCAGTTACCGGAGTTGTCGACGGCCTTGAGACCCCAGTACCACGTACCGTCCGGAATCGTGCGCGTGAAGGTCGTGACGCCCTCCATGTCCTTGAGATTCGCGATCGATGCGGCGCTGATCGCAGCCGAGCCGTAGGCCTCGCCGTAGCCATCGATCCCCGAGAGCGCGTCCGTGGACGCGATCCATGTGAAGGTGGCGTTCGAGGAACTGACCCACGTGTTGACGGGGTGGCTCACCGAGCTGATCGCGCCTGGCGCGCTCGGCGCAGTTCCGTCGACCACGATGGCCACCGAGTCGGACTTGTCGACCCAGTTATCCGAGCGTGCGTCGACGGTCCAAGTTTTCGAGCCCTCGGTCGCCCAGCGCGTCACCCAAGTCGCGGACTTGATGTCGCCCGAGATCAGGTCACCGACGAGCACGTCGCGCCCGGAGTGTTGGTTGCTCATGAGGTCGGTCACGACGCCGTCGTCGAGTGTCGTGCTCGACGATTGAAGCGAGTCGCCGACCGACGTCGAGTCGAAGAACACGGCTGAGCCCACCGAGCCATTGGCCGGGTTCGTCGCAGTCGCCGTGATCGTGACGTTTTCGTTGGGCTTCACGAACGAGTCGAGCGCCGTGACATTGAGCGTGCCGTCCGGCGTGGTGTCGCCGTAAATCACCTGGACCGCGATGCCGGTGTACACGCGACCGGTCACGGACTGGTTGTAGAGCTTCCAGCGCCAAGTGCCCGCGGGCGGCGTGTTGATGCTGCGGATCTCGCAGTTGCTGAGCGTGGACTGCTGCGCGAAGTACTCGCCCGTGTTGTTCGCCGTGGTGTCGATCGGCGGAGAGTCGATGTACAAGTCGTAGTCATTCACGAGCGCTCGAGAAGCACCCGCCGAGGCGGCGGGCTCGCTGTACATCGCACACACGACGAGACGCGTCGCGCCCGCATTGACCGTGAAGTCCGCGTTGAGCGCGGCATTCGTGACGTCGTAGTTCCAGACGTACCACGCCGTGTTGCTCGAGGGATAGTGCGCGCGCCAAGCCTGCACTCGGCCCGCGCCGTAGTTGTCGAGGTGCGTATCGTTCGGGGTGGTCAAAACGGCGTTGTCCTTGGTCGTGGCCGAGGCCATGAGCAGCGCCATCACCGGTTCGGGCCACGAACGCAGCGACCCGTAGTGATCGAGGATCTGCGCGACCAAGCCCGCGACATGCGGAGCCGCCATCGAGGTTCCCGACTTGTTCGAGTAGCCCGAGGTGGTCGTCGCGTCTGCGGAGCTGATCCAGCGTCCGGGCGCCGTGACGTTCGGTTTCCAGCGACCGTCGCCCGTCGGTCCGGTGCTCGAGTTGGTCCACAGCGTGCCCGGGTCGCCGATCGCATCGCGATAATCCAGCACGTTGCCGACCGTGAGAGCGTTCTTGGCGCTCGCCTGCACGAGCAGCGAGCCCGCCGTGTTGTTTCCGTTGTTGCCCGCCGCGAAGACGTGCACCTGCCATTGATTGTGCACCTGATCGTCGATCGTGCGGCAATCCGCCTCGCTGCCGAGCGCTCCGCCGTTGCCACCGCCCCAAGAGTGATTGCACACGTCCGGTCGCGGCGTGACGGAAACGCCGTCGTTGATGGGGTTCGAGAAGTTGCCCATCACGGTGGGCAGAGACACAGGCCCCGAGCCCGAGGCACCGAAAATGCGCACGTTGTAGAAGCGGCTCGTGCCACCCCACGACGCAAGACCGGGAGCATTGCCCTTCTTGCTGGCGCTTCCCACGCCTCGGCCGAGGAACGAGCCCGCGACGTGCGTTCCATGCGTATTTTCGTCGTTCCAAGGGCCCGTCGTGTTGGCGAGGTCCCAGCCCCAACCCCAGATGTTCAGGTCGGAGTGCGCGGTCTCGAGCCCCGAGTCCGCGAAGCCCGCGATCACGGTGCTGCTCGTTCCACCGTCGTAGGCAGCGCGCGTGCGATCCGTGGAGATCATCGTCGTGGACTCGTCGTGCGGCAGAGCCAGAGCCGTCGTAGCCGCAGGTAGGTCCGCCTCCACGAACTGCACGAAGTCGCTCGCGAGCAGCGCCTCGAGCGACGCGCGCGGCATGCGCGCGCGGAACGCACGGATGCGGTCGGTGTACTCGTGCACGTCGAGGCCGAGCTCCACCAAGCGCTTCTCTTGCCAGCCGTGCGACATCCACTTCACGCTCGGCTTCGCGCCCTCGACCTCGCGGATCGTCCCGTCGGGGTCGACGCTCGTCGCGCGTGCGAGCGCGATCTCCTCGCTCGCCGCGCACAGATCGGAGTCGAACACGGAAACGTAGACGTCGAGCACATCGCCCGGCGCCGCCGCCTCGACCTGCCTCGCGAGCACGGGATGCAGCTTCTGCGTCGGACGCGCCGCGCCGACCCAGCGGACGAAGTCGAGCGCGGCTACCTGCGCGAGCGCCTCGCGCGAGAGCGCGACCTTCATCGTGTAGTGCGGGTGGAACTCGATCACGCGCACGCCGAGTGCGCGCAGGCGGTCGAGCCGCGCCTCCGTGATGCGCTTTCCGAACATCACGAAGCCCCACGAGAGCTCCGCGGGCCTCCCGTCCGCGTGCGCTCGCGCGAGCTCCGCTTCGAGCAGCGGATCCGTGCGTTCACCCGCCGGCGGATAGTGCAGCCCACCCGCGAAGCCCAGGAAGTACGGGTCACCCGAGGCCGGAGCGACC
>JBIKYW010000239.1:0-5378 GCA_044355055.1 Planctomycetota bacterium
CAACGCTCCGCCGCTCGAGCACGCCGTCGAAGCGATGGTCGTGTGGATGAACGAAGCCACGCTCGTCCCCGGACGCCAATACCTGATCGTGCAGAGCACGCTGATGGCGCCGGTCGCGGTCACGGACCTGCGCTACAAGATCGACGTCAACACGCTGAAGAGCGAGGACGCCGCGCAGCTCTCGCTCAACGAGATCGGCCGCATCCGCCTCGAGTGCGCCAAGCCCTTGGCCGCGGATCCCTACACGAAGAACCGCCACACCGGCGCCTTCATCCTGATCGACCGCCTGAGCAACGCCACGGTCGGCGCAGGCATGATCCTCGATCGAACTCCCGCCGAGCAGGCCATCGACCGCGAGCGCCGCTCGCGCGACGCGGGCACGAACCTCACGCCCGGCGCCGGACAGGTCAGCCCCGAGCAGCGCTCCGCGCGCATCGGCCAGCGTCCGTTCACGCTGTGGCTCACGGGCCTTCCGCGCTCGGGCAAGAGCTCGCTCGCCCACGCGCTCGAGCACGTGCTCTTCGAGCGCGGCGTGCAGTCGGTCGTGCTCGACGGCGAGTCCCTGCGCAAGGGCCTCTCGAGCGACCTCGGCTTCTCCGTGCGCGACCGTGCCGAGCACGTCCGCCGCGCCGCAGAGCTCGCGAAGCTCCTGAACGACCACGGACAAGTGGTCCTCGCCGCCTTCGTCTCCCCCACCGCCGAGCAGCGCGCTCGCGCCCGCGCCACCGTGGGCGAAGAGCGCTTCCTCGAAGTGTTCTGCGACGCGCCGCTCGCCACGTGCGAGTCGCGCGACACGACCGGCTTCTACGCCCGCGCCCGCAAGGGCGAGATCGCGAACGTCACCGGCGTCGACACCCAGTACGAAGCGCCCTCGGCTCCGACCCTGCGCCTCGACACTGCAGGCCAGAGCCTCGAAGCCAACGTCGAGCGCATCCTCGAGCTCCTGAAGAGCCGCATGCTGCTGCGCTGAATACCCGCGTTGCCCGTTCCGGGGGAGCTCGCACCCTCGCGGGAACGCGGCCGTTTGACTTGTCGCGGGGCGACGCGCATCGTCGCACTCGCGTGACTTCGAGCGGACACAGCGCAGAGCGCATCAACGGCTGGACCGGCGGTCAGTACAGCCTCGCGCGCGCGGGCTTCGGCCTCGCGCTCGCGCTGAGGTTCGCGCTGCACGCCTTCGCGGCGCCGCCGCTCGAGGCCTCTTTGCACGCGACGGGCGCGCTCGCGGCCCTCGGCTTCGCGCTCGGCTGGCGCGAGCGTGCGAGTGCCTTCGTGCTCGCCCCCACGCTGATCGCCGCGGGCTTCTTGGGCGGCGAGCGCGGCCCCGGTCAGGTTCACTGGCTCGCGCTCGGAGTGCTCTTGCACCTCGGAACCCCGCCGGCGCCGTTCCTCTCGCTCGACGCGCGCGGTCGCGTCGATCCGCGCGGCGGCTGGTCGATGCCCCAGCACGTGCGAGTCTGGGCGCTGCTCGCCTTTCTGGGCTCCCTCGCGACGTGGTGGCTCTCGCGCAGCGAGCCGCTCCTCGCGACCTTGTGGTTCGCGAGCCTCTGCGCGGATCCCGCGTGGATCGCGCCGCGCGCGCCGCAAGGGCCGACTTGGATGTTCTACGACGGCTCCTGCGGGCTCTGTCAGCGCTCCGTGCGCTTCGTCCTCGCGGAGGAAGCGCCGCCGGGAACGCTGCACTTCGCGCCGCTGCACGGCGAGCAGTTCGCGCGCTGCGTCGACGAAGCCCGGGCGAGAGCGCTGCCCGACAGCGTCGTGCTGCTCGAGCCCGATGGGACCCTGCTCGTGCGCTCGCAGGCCGCACTCGCGCTCGGCGAGCGCATGGGCGGCGCGTGGCGCGTCCTCTCACTCGTCGCGCGCGGGGTTCCACGCCCGCTGCGCGACCTCGCCTACGACGCGCTCGCGCGCGTGCGGAAGCGGCTCTTCGCGGCTTCGAAGGACGCCTGCCCGATGCTCCCGCCCGATCTGCGCGCGCGATTTCGGGCCTGAGTGGGCCCTTTCGCGCTTGATCCTGCGCCCTGCTCGGTTCCAATCGTCGGCCACGCGATGGACAACGGGGTGCTCGAAGAGGTGGATCGGCTGAAGGCGCTGCGCGACGTGGTCGCGCGCGTGTGGGGCTACGAGGAGCTGCGCCCCCTGCAAGCCGAGGCGATGCTCGCCGGCCTCGAGGGCCGCGACGCACTGGTCGTGCTCGCCACCGGCGGCGGCAAGAGTCTCTGCTATCAGGCGCCCGCGCTCTTGCGCGAGGGGCTGACCGTCGTCCTGAGCCCGCTGATCTCGCTCATGCAAGATCAGATCGCGGGCCTCGCCGAGAGCGGCGTGCAGGCGGCGATGCTGACGAGCGCGCAGGAGAGCGCGGAGAAGCGCGAGGTCTTCCAGCGCTTGCGCAGCCGCGCGCTCAAGCTGCTCTTCGTCTCGCCCGAGCGCTTCATCGTGCCCGGCTTCATCGAGGAGCTCGCGCAGCTCGGACTGGGTGCGCTCGTCGTCGACGAGGCGCACTGCATCAGCCACTGGGGCCACGACTTCCGCCCCGAGTACCGACGCATCGGCGAGCTGCGAACGCTCTTGCCCGAGGTGCCGATCCAAGCGTTCACGGCCACGGCCACGCCGCAGGTGCGCGACGACATCGTGCGCCAGCTCGGCCTGCGCGCGCCCGAGCTCCTCGTCGGCAGCTTCGACCGCCCGAACCTGACCTATCGCTTCCTGCCGCGCGAGGACGAGGCGGAGCAGGTCCTCTCCGTGATCCGCCGTCATCCCGGCGAGGCCGGAATCGTCTATTGCCTGCGCCGCACGGATGTCGACGACCTCGCGCCCAAGCTCGCGTCGGCGGGGATCCGCTGCCTGCCCTACCACGCGGGGCTGAGCGCCGAAACACGTCAGAAGAACCAAGAGCGCTTCCTCTCGGAAGAGATCGAGGTGATCGTCGCGACCGTCGCCTTCGGCATGGGGATCGACCGCCCCGACGTGCGCTTCGTCGTGCACGCCGCGATGCCGAAGGGCGTCGAGCAGTTCGCGCAGGAGACCGGGCGCGCCGGGCGCGACGGCGCACCGAGCGAGTGCGTGATGCTCTACAGCGGCTCGGACTACCACGGCTGGCGCAATCTGCAGGAGCGTAGCCATGCCGAGGCGCGCGCCCAAGGCGTCGAGATCGATCCGCTCGAGGCGCAGCACTCGCTCCAGCGCTTGTCGGAGATGTACGGCTTCGCGACGAACGCAATCTGCCGTCATCGCTTCCTCGTCTCGCACTTCGGACAGGAGTGGAGCCACGCCGAGGGCTGCGGTGCATGCGACGTCTGCCTCGGCGAGCTGCGCTCGCTCGCCGACGCCCAGCGGGTGGCGCAGATGATCCTGTCGTGCGTGGTGCGCTGCGAGCAGCGCTACGGCGCCGCGCACATCGCCGACGTACTGCGCGGCGCGAGCTCCGAGCGCATCCGCGCTGCGGGGCACGACCGCCTCTCGACCTTCGGGCTCCTGCGCGACAAACATCCGCGTGAGATCCGCCACTGGATCGAGCAGTTGGTCGGCCTCGAGCACCTGCGCACGGCGCCCGGCCAGTACCCGACACTCTCGCTCACGCGCACCGGCGTCGAGGTGATGAAGGGGCAGCGCGAGCTCGCCCTCTTCGAGCTCCCCGTCCCGCCGCGCGGCAAGCGCTCGGCGCTCCCGCGCACCGTCACGACCCGTCGCACGCACCTCACCTACGAACCCGACGGCAGCGCCGCCGCCCGCACCGCGGTCACCTCCGACGGTGCGGAGATCGAGCTCACGGTCGACGCCGCGCTCTTCGAGCGCCTGCGCAACCTGCGCCGCCGCCTCGCCCGCGAGCGCGGCGTCCCGCCCTACCTGATCTTCGGCGACCGCACGCTCCAAGAGCTCGCCGCGCTGCGCCCCACCTCCCTCGACGACCTGCGCGGCATCCGCGGCATCGGCGAGACCAAGCGCGCCGACCTCGGCCCCCTGTTCGTGGCCGAGATCGCCGCCCACCGCGGCTGATACAGCTCGGTTCCGAGAGTCACGAGCGCACGCGACTGAACATGCGGAGCGCGAGCCGCGTCTTCTGCACAAGTACACGCCCATGGACCTCCGATTGTCTCGTTACGCAGCGGCCTTCCTCGCCTCGATGGCATTGGGCGTCGCCGCTTGCTCGCAGGAACCGAAGGGCTCGCCCACGGTGGTCCTGATCAGCATCGACACGCTGCGCGCAGAGCGTCTCGGCGTGTATGGCAACTCGCCCGATGTCTCCCCCGCGATCGACGCGCTCGCGCGCGAGTCCGTCGTGTTCGATCAAGCTCTCAGCGTCGCGCCGTGGACCCTGCCGTCGCACGCGAGCATGCTGACCGGCCTCGATGCCGTCGCGCATGGCGTCGAGGCCCCGGAGGACCGCATCCCGACGCGTGCGACCACGCTCGCCGAGCACTTTGCCGCTCACGGCTACCGAACCGCCGCGTGGACCGCCGGCGGTTTCGTCGGGCCGGGCTGGGGGCTCGAAGATGGCTTTGAGATCTTCGACACGAACACTCCTTGGATCACCTCCAACATGGGGTTCTCGCGCCATCTCGAGCGCACGCTCGAGTGGATGCGCGAGAACTCGGACGAGCCCTACTTCCTCTTCCTGCACAGCTTCGACGCCCACGGCCCCTACAACCAGTCGGATCCCGAGCTCCTCGCGCGCTTCCGCCAACGTCCGGTCGGTGAGTCCGAGCGCGACCACGAGTTCGTGCGTTCGACGTACACGCGCTACGCGCGCAGCATGGGCTTCGACCGCTATCTGCAGCTCGATGCGGCGCTCAACGACTACGACAGCGGTGTCGCGGAGGCCGATCGCGCCGTGGGGCGCATCCTCGACGAGCTGCGTGCGAGTGGCCGCTACGACGACGCACTGATCGTCGTGCTCTCCGACCATGGCGAAACTTTCTACGACCGCGGGCTGCGCTTGGGGCATGGAATGCAGCTCTACGACTGCGTTCTGCGCGTGCCCCTGATCGTCAAGTTGCCGCGCTCCGAGCGCGGTGGAACGCGCGTCGCGTCCCTCGTCGATCTCGTCGACATTGCGCCGACCCTGCTCGACGTCGCGGGGCTACCGCCCGACGCGCGCATGCAAGGCTCGAGCCTTGCGCAGCTCGCGCGAGGCGGTCGGCGCTCCCGCAGCTATTCGATGTCGGGGACCCACGCCACCGCGACCCACGCGCTCGTGCGCGACGGCTACAAGTACATCGGCGACAGCGCGATCCCGCCCGTGCACTCGATTCGCGTGCACATTCAGCCCGAGACGCCGCCGCTGCTCCAGAAGTACGTGCAGGGCGACGAGTTCAAGACGCTCGACGAGCACGGCGTCGAGATCGTCACGCGCTACCCCGTCGCAGGCGATCCGCTCA
>JBIKYW010000242.1:0-5343 GCA_044355055.1 Planctomycetota bacterium
CTCGCGCACGAGCTCGCGATGCTCCACCGCGCGTTTCAAGAGCAGCCGCAACTGACCCTGCTCGACCGGCTTCTGCAAGAAGTCGTACGCGCCGCCTTGAATCGCGGCGACCGCGTCGCGCACCGTACCTACACCCGTCATCAGCACGACGGGAATCGTGCTTCCCGCGCGCCGGATCGCCGCGAGCAGCTCCAGCCCGTCCCCCGACGGCATGCTGAGATCGGTGAGTACCACCGCAGGGTCGAACCCGCCGAGCTGTTCGAGCGCCTCCGCCATCGAGCCCGCCGCGGCGCACGCATAGCCTTCGATGCCGAGCAGCTCGACCAGCGAGTCGCGCACGTAGCGCTCGTCGTCGACCACCAAGATGCGAGTGCGCGGTGCCATGCCCTGCCACTCTACTTCTTCGCAGACCTCGCCGCAGGCAGCTCGATGACAAAGCGCGCGCCGCCTTCGGCGCGATTGGCGGCCGTCAGGCTCCCGCCGTGCGCGCGCACGATGCCATAGGAGATCGAGAGCCCGAGCCCGTTGCCCTGCGTGGTCGTGAAAAACGGGTCGAAGATCGACGAGAGGTGCTCGGGCGCGATGCCGGGCCCCTCGTCGTCGACCGTGATACGCACGCTCGGCTCGCCCTCGAAGCCGCGTGAGACTCGCTCCGCGCTGACAAGAATGCGCCCTCTCCCGCCCATCGCCGTCGCGGCGTTCAACATCAAGTTGAGCAGCACCTGCTCCAAGCGTCCGCGATCTCCGGGAACGATCAGCGGCCGCTCCAGCCCGCGCATTTCGACCCGCACTTCGCCGAAGCTCGCGGTGTAGCTGCACAGCTTGTGCACGCGCTCGACGACCTCCCCGACCTCCGCTTCGCCATGCTCGACGCCCGGCCGCGCGAAGGCGAGCAAGTCGCGAACGATCGTGCGAATGCGCTCGAAGCCTTCGCGAACCTGCTCCACGTAGCGTGTTCGACGCTCCGGTGTCACGTCGTCGCGCTGCAAGAGGCTCAGATAGTTGCCGATTCCCTCGAGCGGATTGTTGATTTCATGCGCAACGCCCGCCGTGAGCAGACCGAGCGACGAAAGCCGCTCCGAGATCGCGAGCTGGCGCTCCATGCCGCGCTCGCGGGTCACGTCGCGCAGCGAGAGCTCGATCACGCGCTCGTGACCGAGGTCGATTCCAGACAAGCGGACGTCGACGCGGAGCTCGCGGCCATCCTTCGCCCGCACCTTGAGCTCGCGCAGGGCAATCGGCTCGCCCGGTCGCGTGCGCGCCGCCTCGAGGCCGCGCGCGAGCTCCTCGAAGTCATGGCTCTCGACGAACTCGCGCAACTCCGCCTGCCCGAGCATCGCAACAGCGACCTTGTTGCGTTCCTGCACGCTGCCATCGCGCGCATCGACGATCAGGATCATGTCCGCGGCGCTCTCCGTGAGCGCGCGCCACTTCGCGCCCTCGCGGCGAATCGCGATGACGTACTGCGCCGTCTCCCGCGCGCGGAAGTCCCACAGGCGCCTCCGCACGAACCAAGCCATGGCGAGCGAGGTGACGAGCAGCGCTCCGCCCGCCGTCCACAAGAGCACGCTCAGCTCGCGTCGCTCGCCCGCCAAGCGCTCGCTCAACGCCGCCTCGGGAACGACCGCGACGAGAAATCCATCCTGCGAGGGCGCGGCGACCCACCACTCGCCCTCGCGCTGCACGCGCCGCGTGCCGGCGACGAGCGCCGCCCATCCGTCGACGCTGCGCAGTGCGAAGTCTCCGCCGTCGCGTCCGACGCGGACGATGTCGCCCGCATCGCGCAGCGGCCGAGCGTCCGCGACCTTGGCGTTGCCGCGCGCGAGCGCGTCGAGCAGCCGCTCCACACCTTCGAGCAAGTCGGCGCGGCGCTGGTCGAGCAGCGCATCGCGGCGCGCGAGACCGTAGAGCACGAGCGCGCCGACGAGCAGCGCGAGCACCAAACCTGCCGCGATGCTGCGCCACGGCAACTGCGGCGGGTCCTTGGCGGGCGGCTGCAGCGGTGAAGGCATCGTGCGCAGAAGGTAACGCCCGAAGGTGGCGCCTCTCCCCGAACTTCTGCGGACGAAGCGAAGGGTGCCAAGAGGCGACGGAACTCGTATTCTCCCGGTCGCACCCCCGTCCCCATCCGTCCGAGCCGCACCGCGCTACCCGCCATGAAGATCGAAAACCTGATGACCTCGACCGTCCTCGCCTGCCGCACCACCGACCCGCTCTCGACCGTGGCCCAGACCATGTGGGACCGCGACCTCGGCTGCCTGCCGGTCCTCGACGGTGAGGAGCGCGTCGTCGGCATGATCACCGACCGCGACATGCTGATGGCGACGCACCTGCGTGGCGCCGCGCTGTGGTCGCTCACCGCTGCGGACGTGATGGCGAATCTCGTCCACGCCCTCGCCGCAACCGACACCACCCGCGACGCGCTCGACCTCATGGCGCGCCACCAGCTGCGCCGCCTTCCCGTCCTCAGCGGTGAGGGCCGACTGCTCGGCATCGTGAGCCTCGGCTCTCTCGCCTGCGCGGCCTCGAATGGCTCCTCGCCTCTCCAGCCCCGTGAGGTCGCCGCGACCCTCGCCGCGATTTGTTCTCCGCGCGGCGCGAACGGCTCCACCGACGCTGCTCCGGAGCCCGCCTCGGCCACCCTGCAGCCCGCCCCGCGCGGCAAGAAGCCCGCCAAGGCCTCGACGACACCGAAGCCGACCCCGAAGACCTCCGCTCCCAAGGCGAAGCGTCAAGAGGCCAAGGCCCGCGCCAAGTAGCCAAGCCGCGGACGCCTCGCGCGCCCGCGGACTCCAGCTCGCGCCCCCGCCGCGGCCCCCCCGCAGCCGGGGCGCGCTCGTTTCCGCTGCTCAGCGGTCGCGCTCGGGAACGTGAGGGTCGGAGACGGGGATCGGGCTCTTCCACTCGATGCCGCGGCGGCGGGCCTCGCGGATGTGGTCGTCGTGCTCGCGCGGCTCGACGGATTGCTGGGCGACGCCGTCGGTGAGCGCCTTGGCGAGGGCCTTCGCGTCCGCATCGGGCTTCGCGTGCGCGAGCACCTTGCCGCCGAGTCCGTAGGGATCGGGCAGCACGACGCTGACGCCGAGCTCGGGCGCGAGCCCCTCGAAGGTCTCCGGTGCTTGGAGGACGACGTAGTGGCTCGTGCCGACGAGTTCCTTCGACCACGCGAACTTCGCGACCTTGCGCGCGAGCGCGGCCGCAGCGTCCTTGTCCTTGCCTCGCACGACGACGAGCGGCCGCATGTCCGCCGCCGCGACGTTGAGCGCGAGCCGCAGGTCGCGCAGCGTCGGCAGCGCGTCGATCGACTTGGCATCGTCCGCGTACTTCGCCGCCGTCGACTTCAACGCCTCGACGAAGCGCTCGACCGCGCCATAGGCCATCGTCGGCGAGCGCGATCCCGCCGTGAGCTTCTTGCCCTCGGGGTCGAGCAGCGCAAACGACGTGTTCTCCAAGCCGCTGCGCCCTTCGAAGACGTAGGCGAGCACCTTCGCCTCCTCGGCGTCCTCGTACGTCTGCGGCCGCACGCACACGAACGCGCGCGACGCCTCGACCACCTCGTTCACCGACAGGACACTCCTGTCGGTCTGCTGGTAGCCCGGTCACCAAACCCCGGGCACGCGCTGGCACTGCGGCGCCGCCGACATGAAGAGGATCGGTCGCTGCGTGCGCTTCGCCTCCGCGAGCGCCGCATCCCACGTCCCAAACCACGCGATCCCCGGCCCCGCCGGCTCCGCGTGCACTTCCACGGGCCCGGGCGGCCGCCCGCCGCGCCCCTGCGGCCCCGCCCCCGGCGCCTGCGCCGAGGCTCCGCCGACCAGCGCCAACGCGAACGCCAACGCCATCCAGCTCGAGTTCTTCCTCATCGCGCTCCCAGCCTACCAGCCGGGCTCCGGGATGGGACGCAAAGCGAGCGCCCCCGCCGCGGGTGAGCCACAGCGGGGGCACGTGGAAGCGAGGGACGAAAGGCTAGAGCGCCTTGAGCTCGGTGATGGTGTCCTCGAGGGCCTTCTTGGCGTCGGCGAGGAACATCAGCGAGTTGTCCATCTGGAAGAGCTCGTTGCGGATGCCGGCGTAGCCGGACGCGAGCGAGCGCTTGACGACGACGACCGTTCGCGCGTCCCAGACCGTGAGCACGGGCATGCCCGCGATCGGCGACTTGGGATCGTTGGTCGCGGCGGGGTTGCAGACGTCGTTGGCACCGAGCACGACGACGACGTCCGTGTTCTTGAAGTCGTCGTTGATGCGGTCGAGCTCGTAGAGCTGCTCGTAGGGCACGTCGGCCTCGGCGAGCAGGATGTTCATGTGGCCGGGCATGCGTCCCGCGACCGGGTGGATCGCGTAGCGCACTTGGCAGCCCTTCTTCTCGAGCAGACCGGCGAGCTCGCGCACCTTGTGCTGGGCTTGAGCAACCGCGAGGCCGTAGCCGGGCACGAAGATCACGCTCGACGCCGCGTCGAGCACCGCCGCGAGCTCTTCGGCCGAGGTCGACTTCACCTTCGTGTAGCCCTCGTCCTTCGAGCCTCCGCCGCCGCCCGCCGCCTCACCCATGCCGCCGACGAGCACGTTCGCGAGCGAACGGTTCATCGCCTTGCACATGATCTGCGTCAGGATGATGCCCGACGCGCCGACCAAGGAGCCGCTGACGATCAGCAGGTTGTTCTTGAGGATGAAGCCCGTGGTCATCCCCGCGATGCCCGAGTAGCTGTTGAGCAGCGCGATGGCGACGGGCATGTCCGCGCCGCCGATCGGCAGCGTGAGGCCGATGCCGAGGAGGAGCGAGCCCAGGGTCAGGAGCCCGTTGGAGAGCCACAGCCCCATCGGATCGGCAGCGAAGAAGCCACCCCAAGCGCCGGCGCCGATGCACACGAGCCCGAGCACGACGTTGAAGCCCTGCGAGCCGAGCGGTCCGATGCGGCTCTTGTTGAGCTTGCCCGCGAGCTTGGCATAGGCAACGAGCGAGCCGGTCAGCGTGACTGCGCCGATGAGCACCGCGAGGATCACGGCGACGGCGAAGTCCGCGCCCTCGCTCGACAGCGTCTGGCCGCGCTCGACCGCGCGCGGAACCTCCGCGAGGCCGACGAACATCGACGCTGCACCGCCGAGGCCATTGAAGAAGGCGACGAACTCGGGCATCGAGGTCATCGGCACCTTGACGGCCATCCACCAGCCGATCACGGAGCCGAGCGCCATCGCACCGAGCGCCAGCGCGTGGGACTGGTACGTCCACTCGCCCTCGCGCGGATCCCAGTCGCCGCGCGTGATGAGCAGCAGCATGGTCGCGCCGATCGCGAGCGCCATGCCGTAGGCCGCCCACAGGTTGCCCTGCTTGGCCGTCTTGACCTT
>JBIKYW010000243.1:0-5312 GCA_044355055.1 Planctomycetota bacterium
AGCTCCTGCGCGGGGTGCTGCGCAGCGGCCTCGCGCGCATGGGTGCGAGGGTCGCGGATGCGGCCAGCGGAGGCGCGGCGCTCGAAGAACTGGCAAGAAACAACTACGACGTCCTGTTGCTCGACGGCTGGATGCCGGGCGGTGACGCGACGAGTGTTTTGGAGCAACTCGCATCGGGAACCGGGCCGGTCGTGGTGGTGCTGACGGGCGGAGAGAACCAAGCCGCGGATGGACGAAGCTTCGAAGAGCTCGGCGCGGCGTCCGTGGTGCAAAAGCCCATTCGCATGCAGGATCTCGCGACGGAGCTGGCCAAGGCCGTCGCAGCACGCCCGCGGCGCACGAACGCGCGTACCTGAGCGAACCGAGCCACGGGCCCGAGACGGGGGCGTCTCGGCTGCGTATCGTCCGCAGTCGGAGGCCCCCCCGTGAACGCACGTCCCAACTCCGACGACCGGCGCCAGCGCTACTGGCGTCGCAACCTTCGGTTCGTCGCCATCCTGCTCGTCCTGTGGTTCGCGCTCTCCTACGGAGCGTCGATCCTACTCGCGCCGTGGCTCAATCAGTTCCGTATCCCGGGCACAGGCTTCCGTGTCGGCTTCTGGATGGCGCAACAAGGCTCGATCCTCGCCTTCGTGGCGCTCATCTTCGTGTACGCGCGGCGCATGGACCGCATCGAACGTGAAGAGGGCGTCGAAGAGCGCGACGAGGAGGGGCGAGCATGAACGTGCAAGCTTGGACGTTCGTCATCGTCGGCCTTTCCTTCGCGCTCTACATCGCGATCGCACTCTGGTCGCGCGCCAAGTCCACGGGCGAGTTCTACGTTGCAGGCGGAGGCGTCTCGCCGGTCGCCAATGGCCTCGCGACCGCGGCGGACTGGATGAGCGCGGCGTCGTTCCTGTCGATGGCGGGCATCATCTCGTTCTCGGGCTACGACGGCTCCGTGTACTTGATGGGCTGGACGGGCGGCTACGTGCTCCTCGCACTCCTGCTCGCGCCCTACCTGCGCAAGTTTGGCAAGTTCACGGTGCCCGACTTCGTCGGAGACCGTTACGCATCGCAGCTCGCGCGCATCGTGGCGGTTATTTGCGCGCTCTTCGTGTCGTTTACCTACGTCGCGGGACAGATGCGCGGCGTGGGCGTCGTTTTCTCGCGCTTTCTCGAGGTGTCGATCGACACGGGCGTGGTGATCGGGATGGGACTGGTGCTGTTTTACGCCGTGCTCGGGGGCATGAAGGGCATCACGTACACCCAGGTCGCGCAGTACTGCGTCCTGATCTTTGCGTACCTCGTTCCTGCGATCTTCATCTCGATCCAGATGACGGGTCACGCGCTCCCACAGACGGGCTTCGGCGCCGACGTGCAGGGCACGGCCACACCGCTCTTGGACCGCCTCGACGGGCTCCACACCGAGCTTGGCTTCGCTGCCTACACGAGCGGCTCGAAGTCGATGGTCGACGTCTTCTTCATCACCGCGGCGCTGATGGTCGGAACCGCGGGGCTGCCGCACATCATCGTGCGCTTCTACACGGTGCCCAAGGTCCGCGACGCGCGCTGGTCCGCGGGTTGGGCGCTGCTCTTCATCGCGCTGCTCTACACCACAGCACCCGCGGTGGCGGCCTTCGCTCGCACCAACCTCATCGAGACCGTCTCCGGCAAGGAACACGCGACGCTTCCCGAGTGGGTCGGCAAGTGGGAGCAGACGGGCCTGATTCGCTTCGAAGACCGCAACGGCGATGGGCGCGTGCAATACCTCGCGGATCCCGCGCAGAACGAGCTCACGATCGACAAGGACATCATGGTGCTCGCCAATCCCGAGATCGCCGGACTGCCCGATTGGGTCGTCGGACTCGTCGCGGCCGGCGGCTTGGCGGCGGCGCTCTCGACGGCGGCGGGACTTCTGCTCGTCGTGTCTTCCGCGATCAGCCACGACCTGCTGAAGCGCGCGCTCCTGCCGCGCATCAGCGAGCACGGAGAGCTGCGCGCGGCTCGCATCTCGGCCGCCGTGGCCGTCGTCGCCGCCGGCTACGTCGGGATCCACCCGCCCGGCTACGTCGCCGAGGTTGTCGCGTTCGCCTTCGGACTCGCAGCGTCGTCGTTTTTCCCAGCTCTCGTGCTCGGAATCTTCTCGCGGCGCATGAATGCCGCGGGAGCCGTCAGCGGCATGCTCGCAGGACTCGTCTTCACGGCGAGCTACATCGTCCACTTCAAGTTCCTCTCGCCTGAGTTGAACCGGCCCGAGCACTGGCTCTGGGGCATCTCGCCCGAAGGCATCGGCACGCTCGGGATGTGTGTGAACTTCGCCGTCGCGTGGTGCGTTTCGCGCGTGACGCCGCCGCCGAGCGACGATGTGCAGCGCCTGATCGACCGCATCCGCGTTCCCAGCGGTGCCGGCGAGGCGCACGAGATTTCAGCCTGAGCCGCCCGGGCTCAGCGCCCGAACTGCCGCAGGTGATGGTCGAGGTGCTTGCCCATGAGCAGCGCCCACTGTTCCGGCGTGAGCGCTCCGAAGAACGGATGCGGCCCGCGCGGCGCGGCTCGTGGGCCCGCCTCTCCGAACCGGCGGAGGAGAAGCGTGAGTAGGTCGCGCTCCGCTTCGAAGCTCGCCGAGCTCGGCACGAGAAAGCGCGACTCCGTGGGGAGATTCCGTGCGAAGGGGCGCGATCCGAGCATCGAGCGCTTCACGAGACCGCCGAACAGTCGACCGACCCACGTGCGCGGCAGCCGAAGCTCGCCGAGGGCGACACGCAGGGGCTGCTGACAGTGGCAGACCGCGGCCCGCGCGTCGAACTTGCCCCACAGAGGGCGGTCCTCGGCGCGCCACGTCGCGATTCGTCGGAATAACTGCGCGCGCGGTGCCTCCTCGTAGACGTCAAACACCGATGCGTCCATACCGATAGTCTGGCTGCAAGAAGCGTCGAAGTCATCCGTGGAACGGACCCTAGACTGCTCCCGATGTCGCACCACTCGGTCACGGCGCTCCTCGTACTCGTAGGCTGCACTTCTTGCGCAAGCGAGCGTGCGATGCTGCGCGCGACGGTCGACGGTCGCAGCGTCCACGACTTCGCAGCGGCACTCGATCTAGCGCGGACGCTCCCGAACCATGGAACGCCGGTCGTGATCGAGCTCGCAGCCGGGGATCACGTGCTGCGAAGCGGACTGCGGATCGACGCCGGTTGGCCGCCGCTTGTTGTGCGCGCCGCGAACCCGCTCGCTCCGCCGCGGATCATGGGCGGAATCGTCCTCGACGCGCCGGCATGGGTGCCGCCGGAACTCGAGATCGAGCAGCGTCTTCCCGCCGAGGCGCGCGGGCAGGTCGTCGTACTGTCGGTGGACCCGGGTCAGATCGGTGAATGGAGCGGCGGGCTCGCTGGGCCAGTTCACGTCGGCCATACGGTCGAGGTCGCCGCCGCACGCAGTGTCGTGCTCGTGGGAGACGTCGCGCTCGAGCCCGCGCGCTGGCCGAACGAGGGATTTGCGAGCATCGCGGAGGTCTTGGACTCCGGCTCCGTTCCGCGTCAGGCGGAGGACGATGTTCCCCTCGCCCAGCGCGTGAGCGAGACGCCGCGAGGCGGTACGTTCGTGCCCGTCGAGCGAGAGCGTGTCGCGCGCTGGAATGGCGAGTGCGATCTGTGGGCCGCGGGTTATTGGAACTGGGACTGGTCGGACGAGCTTCTGCCGGTACGCCGCGTCGACGCGGACTCGGGCGCCGTCGAGCTCGGACTCCCCCACCGCTACGGCCTCGCGGCGCGTGGCAAGTTCGCCATCGTGAACGCGCTGGCCGAGCTCGATCGTCCGTGGGAGTGCTGGCTCGACGTGGCGAGAGGCCAAATCTATGCATGGGTCCCCGCCGAGAGCCGCGGGGAGCGTGTGTCCGTATCCCTCCTCGACGAAGCGCTGCTTTCGCTCGACGGCGCTCGGGACGTGCGCGTCGAAGGCCTGCGCTTCGAGTGCACGCGGGGCTCGGCGCTCGTGCTGCGCGACGCGAAGCGTGTGAGCATCGAGCGCTGCAGTTTCGAGCGCATCGGCACGCGCGGTGTGGACGTGACGGGACGCGAGATCGCAGTGCGTGCCTGCGAGTTTCGCTTCATCGGCGGAACGGGCGTGCGTTTGGAGGGCGGAGAGCGCGCGACCCTCTCGTCCGCCGACTGCGTCGTGAGTGACTCGATGTTCCAGCGCTGCAGCGAGCTTCGGCGCAGCTACAACCCCGCGATCGAGATTGCGGGCGTCGGGATCGAAGTCGTGAACAACGAGCTCGCGGAGTTGCCACACTTCGCACTGACGTTCCGCGGCAACGAACACCGCATCGTCGGGAACTTGATCCACCATGCTGTGCAAGAGACGGGCGACGCAGGCGCCGTCTATTGCGGTCGCGACTGGACCTCGCAAGGCAACGTGCTCGAAGGCAACCTCGTGCACTCGATCCGAGGCAGTGACGCACGCTTTCAGAACGCGTTCTACATGGACGACATGGCGAGCGGCATCACGCTCCGCAACAACCTCGTCGCGCGCTGCAACTGGGGCATGCTCATCGGAGGCGGACGCGATGTGCGCGTAGAACACAACGCCTTCGTCGACTGCGGCAAGGCCGTGATGTACGACGCGCGCGGAGTCGGCTGGATGGCGCCGCACATTCAAGATCCTTCGATATCAACCCTGCATCGGCGGTATGCCGCGGTGCCGGTTCATTCCGAGCCGTGGAGTTCGCGCTATCCCACGCTCGCCCGCTACCTCACCGATCGGTTCGGTCGGCCGGTCGGCGGTGTCGTGACCGACAACCTCACGCTCAATTCGGCCTTCGGTCGGATCGAGGATCGCGAGTGCGTGGTCGTGCGCGACAACGTCGAGGAAGCTCGCGCGCCGGAGTCGCTGGAGCGCGAGGTCGATGCGTGGGTCACACAGGTGCGTCGCGCGCCGATCACCGTCGGCACCTGTACGCTTGGACCCGTCGGCCCCCGCGTGCCGTTCGGTGCAAGGGCCCGCTGAGACAGCGCTGCAAAAGTCACGGGTGCTCGTTACTCTAGTCCTGTGGTCGCGCAAGCTCGCAGCCCGGCCGCGCTCCGGAGATCCCACGACCATGTACGGACTGATCAACAAGGCGGTGGAGGGCTTGGTGCGGCAGCGCTTCGGCGACGCCACTTGGCACCGGATTCGTGAGGGAGCAGGCTTGGCGGACGAGCCGTTCCTCTCGATGGAGCAGTACCCCGACGAGACCACCTACGCCCTCGTCGGGGCGGCGACGCGCGAGCTCGGCGCCAGCAGCGAGGACATCCTCAAGGAATTCGGCCGATTCTGGATGACCTACACCGCGGAGC
>JBIKYW010000244.1:0-5297 GCA_044355055.1 Planctomycetota bacterium
GAGCTCCTGCCGACGCCCAACTCGTACCGCACCGCCTCGGGCGCGCCGGGCCACGAGTACTGGCAGCAGCGGGCCGACTACGTGATCGACGTGCGCCTCGACGACGAACGCGCGCACCTCGACGGTCGCGAGACGATCACCTACTCCAACAACTCCCCCGACACGCTGGCGTACCTGTGGGTCCAGCTCGACCCCAACCTGTTTTCGCCACAGTCGCACGCGGTGCTCACCGCGCTCAGCCCCGAGTTCGAGGGCGCGAGCTTCGAGTCGATCCAGCGCATGCTGCGCCGCAAGGACTTCGACGGCGGCTGCAAGGTGACGGCCGTCAAGGACGCCGCGGGCTCCGCCCTGCGCCACGTGATCGTCGACACGATGATGCGCATCGACTTGCCGCAGCCGCTTGCGCCGCGCTCGCAGGTCTCGTTCGCGATCGAGTGGAACTACGCGATCAACAACGCGCGCGAGGTCGGCGGACGCACGGGCTACGAGCGCTTCGAGAAGGACGGCAACTCGATCTACGAGATCGCGCAGTGGTTCCCGCGCATGGCGGCCTACACCGACGTCAACGGCTGGCAGCACAAGCAGTACCTCGGCGGAGGCGAGTTCACGCTGGAGTTCGGCGACTACGTCGTGAGCATCACCGCGCCCGACGACCATGTCGTCGCGGCCACGGGCACGCTGCAGAACCCGGAAGAGGTGCTCAGCGCCGAACAACGCGAGCGCCTGAAGCAGGCGGAGAGCGCGAAGACGCCCCTCTTCATCGTCACCCCCGACGAAGCGAAGGCCAACGAGTCGCACAAGCCCACGGGCACCAAGACGTGGACGTTCCGCGCGGACAACGTGCGCGACTTCGCGTGGGCGAGCTCGCGCAAGTTCATCTGGGACGCGCTGCGCCACGACGTCGAGGGCCAGAAGGTCTGGGCCATGTCGTACTACCCCAAGGAAGGCGAGCCCTTGTGGAGCAAGTACTCCACGCACGCGATCTGCCACACGCTCGACGTCTACTCGAAGCACACCTTCGCGTACCCCTACCCCACTGCGATCTCGGTCAACGGACCCGTCGGCGGCATGGAGTACCCGATGATCTGCTTCAACGGCCCGAGGCCCGAGGCGGACGGCACCTACTCGAAGGGCACGAAGTACGGGCTGATCTCGGTGATCATCCACGAGGTCGGGCACAACTACTTCCCGATGATCGTCAACTCCGACGAGCGCCAGTGGACGTGGATGGACGAGGGCCTCAACACGTTCCTGCAGTACATCGCGGAGCAGGCGTGGGAGACGGACTATCCGTCGAGCCGCGGTGAGCCCGCCAAGATCACGGGCTACATGAAGAGCGAGGGTCAGGTGCCGATCATGACGGCGGCGGACTCCGTGCTGAACATGGGGAGCAACGCCTACGCGAAGCCGGCGACGGCGCTCAATGCGCTGCGCGAGAGCGTGATGGGGCGGGAGCTGTTCGACTTCGCGTTCCAGCAGTACGCGCGCCGCTGGCAGTTCAAGCGGCCGCAGCCCGCGGACTTCTTCCGCACGATGGAAGATGCGAGCGCGATCGACCTCGACTGGTTCTGGCGCGGCTGGTTCTTCACTACGGACGCCTGCGACATGGCGGTCGACAAGATCCGCGTGTATCGCATCGACTCGCGGGATCCGAACGTCGAGAAGCCGCTCGCCAAGGAGAAGCGCGATGGCGGACCTGAGACGCTCGCGCAGCGCAACAACGCGGGTCAGAAGACGCGACTCGATGCGTTCCCCGAGCTCGCGGACTTCTACAACACCTTCGACGACCTCGAAGTGACCGAGAAAGACGTGAACGAGTACGAGAAGCTGCTCAAGGACCTAGACGAGAAGCAGCGCGAGCTCCTGAAGAGCCGACTCTCGTTCTACGTGGTCGACGTGAAGAACGTCGGCGGGCTCGTGATGCCGGTCGTGCTCGAAGCGCACTACGACGACGGCAGCACGGACGAGCTGCGTGTCCCTGCGAGCGTGTGGCGCAAGGGCGCGGAAAAGGTCACGAAGCACTTCGTGAGCGACAAGCAGCTCGTGAAGCTCGTGCTCGATCCGCATCTCGAGAGCGCGGACATCGACCTTCTGAACAACGTGTGGCCTACCGAGCTCGCGGAGACGCGCCTGCAGCTGCGCGCGGGCGGCAGCGGCCGTGGGCGCGGCGGCGCGGCGCCGAGCGGCGGTCGCAACCCGATGCAAGATGCGCGCGAAGCGGAGAAGGCCAAGGCCGATGCATCGAAGAAGGTCGACGAAAAGCCCGAGGACGCTCCGAAGTCCGGCGGAGGCGGCCGTTGAGCGACAAGCCGACGAACAACCCGTTCGCCGCGCTGCGCGAGAAGCTCGGTGCCCTGCCGCCTGGGCCACCGCCCGCGGCTGCGACGGAGCCCAGCGCCACGACGAAGCGCTATGTCGGCCGCGTCACGGTGCGGCGCGAGCGCTCGGGCCGCGGCGGCAAGGCCGTCACACTCGCCGAAGGCCCGGGACTCTCGGGGCACCCGCTGGAGAAGCTCGCCAAGGAGCTCGCGAAGGCCCTCGGCACGGGAGCGCGCGTCGAGAGCAACGCGCTGGTGATCCAAGGCGATCAGCCCGACCGCGTCGTCGCGTGGCTGGAATCCCACGGCTTCGCGAACGTCGCACGCGGCAACTGAGCTCGAAACACCGGCGGGCGGCTTCGCCCGTCGCTCGCGCCCTCGGGCTCGCCCGCTGCACAGCCGTGCGTTCAGCCGAGGCGCGCGAGGCGCGTGAAGCGCACGAGGTCGCCGACCAACGCGCTGTAGGTCTCTGAGCGCGGCACGCGGATGTCGAGCCTCGCGTCCGCGAGCAGCGGGCGCACGACTTCGAGCTCTTCGTCGGTCGTCGTGAAAATCGCGGGAGGCGCGACCTTCGAGAGCAACTCCCGCACGAGTGCGTCGGCGCGCGCGCGCTCGGCGGCCAAGTCGCCACGCCCCGTTGCGAGCTCGGTTCCCACACGCTCGTAGAGCGCGTCGTGCAACGCCGGAAATGCATCGGGATCGGTCAGCACGCTCGTCATCCAAAGGTGATCGCAGCTCTCGTCGGCAATCGACGCGAGCGTGTGCGTGCTCGGCAGCGGCAAGTCCAGCCCGAGCTTCGTTCCGACTGCGCGCAGGGAGCGCGTAAGCTCGTCGGTCTCGTCGCCCGCGAGATTGAGCCACAGCACTTCGCGCCCGAGCGCGAGGCTCTCCGCGAGAATCAGCGGGAGCTCTGCGACCGCCGCGCCGAAGTAGAGGCTGCGACCGGAACCGCCGCGCGGCAGCGATGGCACGAGGTCGTCGACGAGCACGAGCCCCGTTTCGAGCACGGCCTCGACCCGCTCCGCATCGAAGAACGTCGAGCCGTCGCCCTCACAGTACGCGCCGCCCAGCCTCGGCCAGTCCAGCTCGGCCACGAGCTCTCCCCACGCCGCGCCAAACTGCTCGATTCCCATCGTCGCAGGATAGAGCTTCAGCGCTCGACGCGCTCGACCCGTTGACGGCGAGGGTCGATCGTGCGCCGCTGCATGTCGCTCGCGCTCTCGACCACCAGCCGCAGTCCGCGCCCTTCGCCTTCGACCATCACGATCTGACCGAGATGTCGTCGGTCGACGCGCACCCAGTCGCCGCGCTGCCAGCGCTCGTTCCGTGCCTCGTCGCTGCGCGTCGTCGGGCGAGCGCTGAAATGGGCCGCGCGCCACGGCGAGGCGGGAGTGCAGACATCGCAGGCACCGCACGGCTCCGCAGGCTCCTCAAGTTCGAAGTGACGCGCGATCGAGACGCGGCGACATTCCTCCGATTGCCCGGCGAAGCGGGCCATCGCGAGCAAGCCCTCGAGGTCCGCACGGCGCTTGTCGGCGCTCCCGACGCTCTCAGGCAGCTCGCCTTCCGTGAGTTCGCGGACGAGCCGCAGGTCGTGCGTCTCGAAGGAGCCTTCGGTCACGCCCAAGACTTCGAGCCACTTGAGGCAGATCGCGACGCGCTGATCGCCGCGATTCTTGAGCAGCAGCTCGTCGCGCAGATCGTCGAGGTCCTTGGTCGCCAAGCGCTCGCCCCAGCCGCGCAGCGTCTCGTAGACCTGCAACATGTACTCGCGCGATGGATTCGCCCACTCGACGAAGCCCTGCTGGATCGCGAGGTCTTCCTCGAAGTACAGGACCTCACACCACGCGGGCTTTCCGTCGCGCCCCGCGCGTCCAACTTCCTGCGTCCATGCTTCGAGCGTGCGCGGGACCTGCGCGTGCAGGACGAAGCGGATGTCCTCTTTGTCCACGCCCATGCCGAACGCGTTCGTAGCGAGCACGACCTCGCGATCGGAGCGCATGAAGCGCGCCTGCATCGCGCGCCGCTCCTGCGGCGAGAGCTTGCCGTGGTAGACGAGCGTGTCGAGTCCCGAGCGCTTGAGCTCGACGTGCAGGGCTTCGAGGTCGCGGATCAGCGACGAATACACGATGCCGGGTCCGTCGATCGCGCGGACGCGCTCGGCGAGCAGCGGCACCTTCTCTTCGGCGAGGTCGATGCGCGTGGCAGCGAGGAAGAGCTCGGGCCGCTCGATCCCCGTGCGGACGACGAGCGGATCGCGCAGTGCGAGGCTCGCCACGATGTCCGCGGCGATCTTGGGTGTCGCAGTCGCGGTCAGGGCGATCGTCGGCGGTGAGCCGATCCGTGCGCGGTACTCGCCGAGGCGCGAGTAGTCGGGGCGGAAGTCGTGGCCCCACTGGCTCACGCAGTGCGCCTCGTCGACAGCCATGCGCACGACGTGTAGGCGCGGCGCGAAGCTCTGGAAATCCGCAGCGCGGAAGCGCTCGGGCGTGATGTAGAGCAGATCGAGCTCGCCACGCTCCGCCGCTTCGAGACGCGCACGTCGCTCCGCGGCGTCGAGCGAGGAGTTCACGAATGCGGCTGCGATTCCCTTGCGCGTGAGCGCGTCGACTTGGTCTTGCATGAGCGCGATCAGCGGGCTGATCACGAGCGTCAAGCCATCGAGCACGACCGCCGGCAGTTGGTAGCAGAGCGACTTGCCCGCGCCGGTCGGCATCGTGAGCAAGACGTCGCGGCCCTCGATCACGGCCTCGATGACCGCGCGCTGCGGTCCGCGGAACTCGCGCAGGCCGAAGCGGTCGAAGAGTGCGCGCTCGAGCGCATCGGGGCGGGGCGCAGTGGGCATAGGGTGCGATTTTGGGACGGGGACACGCAGGTTTCACGCAGCGTCTGTGGACGAAACCTGCGGCGGACGGGAGCCTAGTGCCCGCCATGACGATCCTCACGCCGCTCCTCGTGCTCGCGCTCGCCAGCGCGTCG
>JBIKYW010000016.1:0-16726 GCA_044355055.1 Planctomycetota bacterium
CGTGTCGAACTCGATGTGGCCCAGCGTCGCGAGCTTGGTTCCCGGCCCCATCGATCCGAGGACGAAGCGCGGCTTCTCCGGCGTCGAGTGCTTGTCCGCCGCGGCGCGCGCGACGCGCACTGCGGTCGCGTTGATTTCCCGCGTGCGCGCCTCGAGCCCGAACTCCGCGAGCACGTGCGACATGCCTCCGAACGTGTTGGTCTCCACGGCGTCGCAGCCTGCGGCGAAGTAGCGCTCGTGGATCGAGCCGATGACGTCCGGCCGCGTCAGATTGACGACCTCGCTGCAGTTCTCGAGCCCGAGGAAGTCGCGTTCGAGCTCGAGGTTCGCGGCGTGGATTTGCGTTCCCATCGCGCCATCGAGGAACAGCACGCGCTCGCGCAGGGCATCGCGGAATGTGGGTTTCATGGCGTGTTTCTCAGCGACCGCAGCGCGCGCTGGCGACGAGGGTCATGAAGTGCGGGGGTTGCGGGTCGCGCGCGGCGCGGAGCACCGACACGTGCGTGAAGCCTGCCTTGCGGATGCGTTCGCCAAGGTCCGCTTCGGTGAAGCCGAGCTGCACGTGGGCGAGCTTCTCGCGGACCCACTCTTCGTTGTGCGCGAGGAGGTCGAGCACGAGGAGTGCGCCGCCGGGGACCAGCACGCGTCTGGCTTCGCGGAGCGCCTTGTCCGGGTCGTTCACGTGGTGCAGGGCTTGGCTCATCACCACGACGTCGTGGGACGCGTCGGGCAGCGGCAGGTCCTCGATGTCGCCCTCGACCGTCTCGATGTTGGCGATGCCCTGCTGCTTCGCGCGCGAACGGAGCGCCGCGAGCATCTCCGGGGACAGATCGACCGCGGTCACCTTCTCCGCCGTCTCGGCGAGGATCAGCGTCAGCATTCCGTCGCCGATGCCGAGGTCCGCGTAGCGGCCGCGCGGGCACAGGCGCGCGAGTCCGCGCGCGAGTCCCTCCCACGTACGCCCGGGGAGCAGCTGCTCGCCGAAGCTCGCCGCCACGCGATCGAAGTACGCGCGCTTTTGAGCCTTGCGCGCCTCGCGCAACACTTCGAGTCCTGCGAGGTCGGACGCGAACTCTGGGCCGCCCTCGTTCTCGGCGAGCACCTGTTGGAGTAGCGCGGCCGCCGGGCCTGGGGCGATCGAATAGAGCGTCCGCCGCCCCTCGCGGCGGTCGTTCACCAGCCCGACCTCCTTCAGGAGGTTGAGGTGCGTGGACACGCGGCTCTGCCCCATGTTCAACACCTCCATCAGGTCCGAGCCCGAGAGCTCTTCCTGCGTCAGCAGGTTCAGGATCCTCAGGCGGGTGTCGTCGGCGAGGGCCTTGAGCAGGCGGGAGGTTCCGGTGAGACCGATCATGGAATCATGATTCGTTGATAGGTCGACTTTCGCAAGGGGCGGAGGCGGGGTTGCCCGACGCCCGACGCGTCGGAGCACGCCACGGCGACGGGCCGCGTCCATGGCGCTCGCGAGGAGATTGCAATTCGTTCACCCCGGCAGGAAATGCCGCCATGCCCTCCAGACGCGCCCGTCGGCTGCCCGAAGGAAAGAGTCCGCGTCGGCCTCTCCCGACGGACCCCAGCATGCCCCCCGAACTCGACTCCGCCGTCTCGAACGCCCTGATCGCCCTCGTCTCCTGCTCGCTGGACCTCGGGGAGTCCTGTCGAGCTCGCGCGGAGACCACGGGCAGCCTCGACGAGGCCCTGCAGCTGCGCCCCGATGCGATCGTGGCAGACCTCGCGTCTCTGCCCGGTCTCTTGGCCAGCATCCCCGCCCGCCTGCCGTGGGTTGCGATCATCCCCGCCGGTGACAACGTCGCGGCGGCGACCGCGAGCTCGCTCGGCGCCGCGGCGATCCTGGAGCGCGGAATGTCGAGCACGCTCGCCGCGCTCACCCTCGAGTCCGTCATCGCACAGTCGCGCCGGGAGAACGAACTCTCGCGCGCGCGACGCAAGCTTCAACTGCTGAAGGGCGAGCACACCGTCGGCTTCTGGGAACTCGACCTCACGAGCGGTGAGTTCTGGTGCAACCCCGAGGCCAAGCAACTCCTCGAGCTCGTCGAGGACGAAGGTGCTCCCACGCTCGCGGCGTGGATTGCGAAGCTGCCCGAGAGCGAACAGGTCCGGGCCGCCGCGTGGATCGAGCGAGCCTCGCGCGGAGATACGGAGGAAGCGCTCGAATACTCCCTGCCGTCCGGCCGCCGCATGCGACACATCGCGCGGCCCGCGCAGGACCCGCGCGCCCGCATCGAGCGCGTCACCGGAATGGTGGAAGAGGTCCAAGCAACGAGCCCGCGGCTGCTTCAAGCGCAACAAGTGCCTGCACGTGAGGAGCTCGCCTCGAGCGAGTTCACTCACCAAGTCGAGCGCGCGATCCGCATCGCTGCGCGAACAGGTCAGCACGCCGCAGTGCTGCACATCGATGTTCACCGCGTCAGCGCGCTCGCCGCAAACGCGCTGTCCGCCGATGCGGGCGATGCCCTGCTCGACGCCATCGCGCAGCGCATCCGCGAAGCGACGCGCGACTCGGACACTCTCGGCCGCGGGACGACGGAACGCGAAGCCTGCGTGATCGCTCGAGCGGGCGAGCACTTCACCGTCCTGCTACCGGATCTCGCGCGCATCCACGACGCAGCGAAGGTCGGCACGCGAATTCTCGAAGCCCTCGCGCGGCCGTTCGAAGTCTCGGGCCACGAGCTCTGCGTGCCCGCGTCGATCGGCATTGCGGGCTATCCGACCGATCACAACCAAGCGGACGAGTTGGTCCGTCGCGCAGAGACCGCGTCGTTCTGCGCGCGCCAGTCGGGAAACGGCGCCCTGAAGTTCTACTCCTCCGAGCTCGACGCGCGCGCCTTCGAGCGCCTGACTCTAGAGACGAGCCTCCGCCGCGCGCTCGAGCGCAACGAGCTGTGCCTGTACTACCAGCCGCGCGTCGCCGTGAACGGTGAGGCGATCGTCGGCTTCGAGGCGCTGCTGCGCTGGAAGCATCCGGACTTGGGCTTCGTGTCACCGGCGCAGTTCATCCCGCTCGCAGAAGAGACGGGGCTCATCGTTCCGATCGGCGAGTGGGTGCTGCGCGAGGCGTGCCGACAGGCGAAGGCTTGGCAGGACGCAGGCGCCAAGCCCGTGCGCATGGCCGTGAACCTGTCGACCGTGCAGTTCACGCAGCCGAACCTGCCGCAGATCGTGCGCGACGCGCTGGCGGCGAGCCAACTCGGCGCGGAGTGGCTCGAACTCGAACTCACGGAGAGCACCGTCATGCGCGACGCCGGCGCGGCCGTCGAGACGCTCGGCCGCTTGAAGTCCGCGGGAGTTCATCTCTCGATCGATGACTTCGGGACCGGCTACTCCTCGCTCGCGTATCTCAAGCGCTTCCCCATCGACGCGCTGAAGATCGACCAGAGCTTCATCCGCGAGTCGACTACCAACCCCGACGACGCGGCGATCGTCACGTCGATCCTCTTGATGGCGAAGAGCCTGAAGCTCGGAGTCGTCGCCGAAGGCGTGGAGACGCAGTCGCAGCTCGCGTTCTTGCGCGTGCTGCAGTGCGACGAGGTGCAGGGCTATCTGTTCAGCCCGCCGGTTCCTCCGGACAAGGCGCTCGCGCTACTCGAGAACGGATTCGGGACCGCGCGAGCGGCCTGAGAGCCCCGCGCTCGATCACGCATTCGTCTCGCGCGTGGGCAGGCGCAGTCGGAAGCACGCCCCTCGCCCCTCTTGCGGCTCGTAGGAGAGCTCGCCACCGAGTAGGGAGGCCGTTCGACGCGCGAGCGCGAGTCCCAGTCCTGCGCGCGAGCCGTCGTCGGCGTGGAAAGGCTCGAACATGTGGGCCTCCGCGCTCCGCGAGAGTCCGGCGCCGTCGTCGCGCACCGTGATCGAGAGCATTCCGGGTTGAGCATCGCGCGCGACGCGCAGCTCGACGTTGCGAGCCGCCGCATGTCGCACGGCGTTCGCGACGAGCTCGTCGAGAATCCGCTCGATGCGAGCGGCGTCGCCGCGGATGTCGGTCGGAACGTGCGACTCGACTCGGGCCTCGACTGTGACTCCAACGCAGTGCGAGGACTCGCGCGCTCGGGCCGCGATGCGCTCGGCAATCTCGCTCGGCGAGCAGGGCTCGACGTTGGCGCGTGCGTTGCCAGAGTCGATGGCGGACAGCTCGAGCACCGCTGCGATGGCGCTCACCACGGAGATCGCCGGATCGAGGAGCTTGTCCAAGTCCAAGTTCGCGCTCGCCGAACCCGCGGCGAGAGCGTCGAGGTCGAGGCTCTCGAGCAGCATGCGCTGCGCGGGCGCGAGCACCTCGGAGGAGAGGCGTTGGAGAAACTCGTTGCGACGACGCAGCTCGCTGTCCGCCTGCGCCCACGAGGACTGCAACGCGCGGTTCATCGTTTCGAGCGACGCAGCGTAGGCGCGTGCCTCGAGCTCCGCCTTGCGAGCCGCGGCGAGGTTTTCGCGCTCGCGCTGCAGCGACGCGCGCTTTTCCGTCAGCGAAGCGGCGAGCTGGCAGACCTCCACCGAATCGAAGGGCTTCTTCAGGATCAAGAGACGATCGGTGCGCCCGAGGGCTGCGACGGTCTGCGGCCACGTGTAGTCCGAGAACGCCGTGCAGAGCACGACCTGAAGGTCGGGATCCGCATCCCAGAGCGCGCGCGCCGTCTGCACGCCGTCCCAGCCGGGCGGCATGCGCACGTCGAGGAACGTCATCGAATAGGGGCGACCCTCCTTGCGGGCTGCGATCACCTTCGCGAGCGCTTCTTCGCCTTGCAGTGCGTCGTCGATCTCATAGCTGTCCTCCAGCGCGCCGCTCTCCGTGGGCTGCGTCGCGACCGGCTCTCCGAAGAGCGCTGCTTCGCTGTCGCTCGGCGTCGCGTGCTCTTGCGAGACCACGCCGAGCACTTTGCGGAAGTCGCCGTGGATCGCGGGGTTGTCGTCGACGATCAGGATGCGCGGGCGAGGAGAGGTGCTCATGGTCGAACTTCTGGGCTAGGCCGCTTCGCGCTGGGCGAGAGGCAACGCGAGGACGAAGGAGGCGCCGCGGCCCGGACCGTCGCTGTGGACGCGGATCGCTCCGCCCATTTCCGTGGCGGCATTGGCGCAGGAATGCAGTCCGAAGCCGTGGCCATCGGACTTGGTCGTGAAGCCGTGGCGGAAGAGCTGCGGCAGGTGCTCGGCGGAGATGCCGAGACCATCGTCGCGCACTTCGAGTTCGATTTGCCCGGATCGGGCTCGGAGGACGACCGTCACGCGGCCGGGCTGGCGCCCTGCCGCTGCGATCGACTCGCAGGCGTTTTTGAGCAGGTTGACGAGCACCTGCACCAGCTTGTGTCGCTGCACGGGCACGCGGCCGAGCGGCTCGAGCTCGCGCACGAGCTCGGGCAGCTTCCCGCTGGTCGCCCGCTCGACGATACCCCACGCCATGTCGACGAGCGCATCGAGTTCGACCGACTCGCGGAGCTCGCTTGCGCGAGCAAAGTCCTGTTGCGCCGCGACCAACGCGCGGATGTGCTCGACGCCGCTCGCGAGGGTGCGAACCTCGTCGGCGAGCTGCGCGTGCTCCTCACGCAGCCCATTCGCGACTTCGAGCAGGAAGGGTGCGACATGGCGACCGCGTGGATCGTGCGCGACGAACTCCCCGAACTTGTCGCCCTGCGAGCGCACGAGCTCTGCGAGCTTGTCCAGCTTCTGCTGGCGCGAGCTCCGCAGCTTCGCTTCGATCAACTCGGTCGAGACGCCGACGCTGTTCAGCGCGTTGCCGACGTTGTGGAGGATTCCCGTGGCGATCTCCGACATGCCCGCCGCGCGCGCCGTGTCGACGAGCTCGGCGCGCGAGCGCTCCAGCTTGCGCATCATGCGTTCGAACTCGCGCGACAAGACGCCGATCTCGTCGCCCCGATCGAGCGCGATCGCGCGACCATAGTCGTCGCTCTTCCCGATCTCGACCGCATGCCGCGTCAGAACGCCGAGGGGCGCGACCACGGTCTTGCGCAGGAGCGTGAGTAGGACGGCGAGAAGCAGCAGACCTGCTGCCACGGTCGACACCAACGCGTAGCGCAGCGCCTCGCGACCTCCGGTCGAGATCTCGCGCGGTAGCGTTGCGTGGACGAGCAACGCGGGTCGGCCTCGCAGATCGTCGAGACTGGCGTAGCCGTCGATCGTCGCCTCATCTCGCGCGCGCAGGACAGGCTCGACCGAAGCTGTGACCTCGGCCAAGGTCTCGCGCGGGATGTCCGCGGGCGGCATCGCGAGATCGCACCAGCTAAAGTCGACTTCGGTGCGTTCGCGCAGCTCGCGCGCGAGATCGCCGGAGAGCCAGCGTCCAAGCAGTACGGCTCCACCCTGTGGACCAGCGAGGCTGCGCGAAGCGATCAGGAGCGGACCGAGCTCGGTGAGCGTGAGTCCGCGCGTTCCGGTGGAGTGGTCGAGCGGGAGATAAGGATGCCCCGGACTGAGTTGTTCGAGATCGAGCTCGGGTAGACGCACGCTTGCGCCGCTCTCGGCTTCGCGAATGGAACCGAACCGGACGTGTCCGTCGTCGTCGACGAGATACAAGAGGTCGATGCGCGACGCACGCAGGCTGTCCGTCGAGAGACTGTGCGCTGCGAACGACGAGTTCCCGCTCGGCCGTGCCACGAAGGCGTTCGCCTCTTCCCATGCGGCCCACTCCGCGCAGCGCGAGTCGAGCATCGCGACTTCGGCATCGAGCGCGCGCTCGACGCGCAGCACATCGGTCTGCGCTTCGCGCGCTTCGAGTTCGACGAAGCGGGGGTAGACGATGAAGCGCTGAAGCGCGAGATCGCCCAGCGCGTACGCGAGGACGACCAGCGCGACGACGAGCGTGATGCGCGTGCGCAGCTGCATGGCCGCGCTCGGGCTAGGCCGCCTCGCGGCGCTGGGCGCGATCGTTCGCGGCCTTGCGCACCGGCTCGGTCGCCGTGTTGATCAGGTCGCACAGATCCTGCAACTCGTCGCCTTTGCGGATACGGCAGGGCTCCGTGGTCTCGCGTGAGATCACTTGCTTGAGGTAGACCTCGAAGCGATAGATCGGGCCGATCAGGCGGTGCGTGACGACGAGGCCAACGGCGAACGTTGCGGGCAAGAGCAGCGCGACGCTGGTGAAAAACACCGTCATCAGACGCGTGTTCGTCTGCGAGAGTAGGAGCGCACCGTCCGTCGGCAGCGTTGTCGCCGCGTCTGCCAGCAAGCGCTGGAACACGAGGTACTGCAGCGTCAGTGCCAAGAGGCTCACGCCGAGGAACGCGCCCATGAGCCGCAGCTGGAGACGCGGACGGACGAGGCGAATGCGTCGACGGGGATGGGGGGAGGACGTCACGTCCCCGAGGATCGGACGGCCGGGAGCGGCGCTTGACCGCTCGGCCTCGGCGATCTCAGTTCCGGGAGTCGCGGGGCATGGGTTCGAGCACGGCGAGCGTGGCCTCGAGCTCCGCGTGCTCCGCCTCGGGGCGACCCTGCTGCAGGAGCTCTCGGAGCGCAGGAATGGCCGCAGTCGAACGCAACTGCGCCAGCGTCCCGCAGGCGCATCCGAGCAGGTCGCCATCGAGGGCTCCCAGGCGCTCGGAGAGGCGCGCCGAGAGCTCGTGACGCGGGAACTGGTGCCGCGCGATCTCGTTGAGAGCGAGGGCGACGGAACCGCGGCTCACGTCGTGCACTTGATCGAGAAGTCCCGGCAAGCGTTCGAGTCGCCAATCACGCTCCTCCGCGAGCCAGCGTCGCCATGCCAAGGCATCGCGCCCGAGGCGCACTCCCGTGATGCGCTCCAGCGACCAACGTGCGTCGTCGGCGATCCCGCGGTGCCCGCTCTGCAAGAGATCGCACAGTTCTTCGACCGCGGCTTCGTCCTCGAGCCAGCCGAGCGCGAGCACCGCCTCGCGATATCCCGCGCGTCCGGGCCGATCGAGCAGGAGTCGCACGTTGGCCCTCGCCCGCTCGTCGAAGGGGCCCGACTGTGCGCGTGCGGCCGCCGTGAGCGCGAGCACCGCCGCGCTGGGGTCGTCAGGACCAGTCGCGAGCCACGCGCCGAGGCGACTCACGGCCTGCGGCGTCGCGCTGTCCCCATAGGCGGCGATCAGCGCGCCGACCCACGGCTCGGAGCGCTCACCCACGACCGTTGCTACGCGCGGCAGCTTCACGGCGTGGCGACGGAAGACGTCGCGGAGGCTGGCCGTGAGGAGTCGCGGGCCTGCGCTCGACGGCGTCCCCAGCTCGTCGATCTCCTGCGGGAACCGCGCGGCGATCATGACGGCGAGCTCGACCTCGGCCAGCGTTCCTTCGCGCGCGATCCGTGCGAGGCCTTGCTCGAGCTCGCTCGCGGTCGCTTCACGCAACACCAGCGCACCGAGATTCGCCCGCAGCTCGGAGTTCGAGCCGCGCGAGCCTTGCTGCGGCACAAGAAGCGTGAGCAGCGCGATGGCCAGCGATGCCAGCATCCTAGTCGTCTTCCTTCTGCTCGCGGCGGCGCAACTTCTGCACCTCGCGCGCGAGCTTCCAGTCGAAGTCGGACTCGCGGCCCTTGTACTTGCGCTTCGCGCCGCTCATGTCGAGATACTCGACCTCGACTTCGTAATCGACGCTCTCGTAGGCCAAGACCGGCGGCTTGAGCTCGTTCTGTGCGACATCGAGTGCGGAAAACGGGTCTTCGCCAAGGTCGCGCGCGATCTCGCGCGGGATCTCGACGACCTTCCACGCCATGCGCTCGACCTCGAGCTCGGACGTCGGGTTGCTCTCGCGCAGCGCCACGTCGAAGTGCACTGCGGCCTTGTCGCCGAGTTGCAGGATTCGTGCGGCGACCGCGCCGTAGAGCGCCGTGCCCGCGGGCAAGGCGAGGCGCGCATCGGGAGCGTACAGAGTTCCGAAGAAGGCTCCGGAAGCGAGCCAGCGCACGGGTGCGTCCGCGACACCGTCGCTGTCGCGATCGCGCGTGCCCGTCGCAGAGACGTACATCCGCAGTCCGCGCGTGTCTTCCTGCGGAGCGCTCCACTCCGAGCCCGACTGCAGGTCGAGCCAGTCCGTGACGTACAGCTCGACGGGTCCCGAGGTGGAGTCGATCTCGATGCGACCCTTGCTTTCGACGCGTAGCGCGTTCGCGCTCATCTGCAGCGGGCCGCGCAACACGAGCGTCGAGTTCTTGCCGACGCGGATCGTGCCCCAGGACTTGCCGTCGCCCGCGAGCACGCGGCGCGAGCCGTTCGTGTGCGCGAGGTCTCCCGCAGGCGCGAGCTCCGGGACTTCGATCGCCGCCAGCTCCGTCTCGATCGGGGCCGGTGCGGTCGAGCCACTCACCAGCGCGTCGTCGCCGAGCACCACGCTGCCGCTAGGGCCCGGCGTCGCATCGCCGAAGACTCGCGCGTCTTTCCCGAGCGAGATGTCGCCGTTGCTGCGCAGCTCGACTGCGATGCCGCTCGCCGGATCGAAGCGCTCCGGCAGCTTCGGAGCGCCGGTGGCGCCGCCGGAGTCGTAGGCGTCGATGCGCGCGTGCTCGCCGAGGATCACTTGGTTCGAGCCCAAGACCCCGAGCGCCGCGACATCGCGGCTCGTTCGACGCAACACGAGGGAGAGCGTCGCGCGGCCCGTGCCCGCCATGCCGGTGCTCTCGAGTCCGATCACGTTCGGGGCGAGCTCCGTCGCCGTCACCCAGAACAGGCCGTCGCCGAAGCGCGCCGGAGCCGATTCGCTCCCGACCGTTCCGCTGTGTCCCGTCTCGACCGCAAAGCGGCCCTCGGCGAGGCCGGCCTCCGCGAGGTTGAAGGCGCGCTTGTTGTCGATGCTCGCGACCTGACGCTTGAGGCGCGTGGTGTCGAGTTCGAGCAAGCACACGCTCAGCCCGCCGACGGCGAGCACCGCGACCAACGTCGCGACGAGCACGCCGCCGCGGCGCGCGTGGTGGACAGTCGTGGTTCTCTTCATCGCTTGGTTCCTCCCCGTTGCTCAGGAATTGCGACAGTGGACGACGGATTCGCGCGTGTAGGTCAGCGACTCGCCGCCGCGGCCCTCACGCTCGAGTGTGAGCAGCACGCGCACGACGCCGCTCTCGATCACGAACGTGAGACCGCTCTCGTCGATGAGTCCGTTGCGATTGTCGTCGACGCCGTTGGGCAGCTCGCCTTCGAGGAAGTCGCGCACCGAGCGTGTCCAAGTGGCCATGCGCTCGCCGGGCTCGCCGGGACGCTCGATCCACACGACCTCGCCCGCGTCGATGCGCAGCGAGATCCGCTCGGGCGCACCGTGCACGACCTCTCCGGCCTGCACTCCGAGGCTCTGCGCGTACGAGAGCGTCGAGTGAAAGGCGGGATTGGCCATGCCCGGCTGGAGCGAAGCCGCGCTCGCCGACATCAGCGCCAGCGCGATGCGGTCGAGCGTCTGGTCGAGCTGCAGCTCCAAGCTCGCCTTGGACATCTCCGCGTCGTAGGCGTCGCTCGTCGAGCGCGTCACCATGACGATGTTCCCGAGTACGAGGCCGACCACGGTGAGCGCGATCAGCGTCTCGAGCAGCGTGAAACCGGCGCGGGCCGAGCGGAGCGGGCGCGTCACCGTGAGCCCTCCGGTGCGAGCATGGTGAACATCTCGATGCGCCGCGGGCCGAGCGGGCTCTGCCACTCGACCTCGACGCGCACCGGCAAGATCCGGTAGTCGCTCGCGTGGTCGCGCTCGTCCACGAGCGAGTCGCCGTCGAGGTCGCGCGGCAAGCCGAGCTCGATGGACTGCGCGTCCTCGCGCAGCGCACCTGCGACGCTCGGCACACCGATGCGTCCGACGTGGCCATCGCTGTCGTCGGGGCGCACGTCGAGCCCGGGCACCGAGAAGTGCGGACCGGGAGCCGTGCCCGCTCCGGCCGGGTCATCGTCGGTGCGCTCGTTGCAGAGGGCCCAGACCTGCTCGAAGGGCAGCCCTCGGAGGCGTTCGAGCTGGCTGCGGGCCGCGTGGGCGGCCACGCTCTGCTGGCGCTTCTCCGAGCCGATGCGCGACGAGGACGCGATCACGCCCGTGAACAGGAAGACCGCGACCGTGAGCACGCCCATCGCGATCGTCACCTCGATCAGCGTCATGCCCGAGCGGGCTCGTCTGCGAAGGCGTTGGTGCGGTGCGGACATGGGGGAGCGCCTCCGAGGATCGACCTTCGCGCGAGTGGCTCTGGAGCGACGTTCGACGGGAAAAATCGGTGCCGCGGGGGCCCGGATGGGGGCGTTGCGGCCGTTTGGGGCCCTTCGCGGGCTGGCACGGCGCTGCGGCACTTGGTCGTAAAGTTATGCTGAATAAGTAGTTACGATGTATCTGCGTCCCAGTTCGCAGGCCCGTTTTCCGAGCTCGAACATGGCGCGGTCCGCGACTGGGCCTAAGCTAGGAGCCGTCTTCGAGCCGAAACGGTTCGTCTCGCGCTCGGGGACCTTCCATCCATCGGTCCACCGGGCCCTTTGTGGTCCGACCATCATCCCTATCTATCAAGGAGTCAGCTGCATGAAGAACATCATCCTGGGCGTGGCGCTCGTCGCCGCTTTCGCCGCCTGCAAGGGCACGACCAACACCTCGACGGGCGACGCCAGCGCTCCCAAGGCCGACTGCTGCGCCTCGGAGAAGGCCGCCGGCTGCTCGAGCGAGAAGGCCGCGTCCTGCGCCGGCAAGACCGAGTGCTCGGGTGAGCAGAAGGTCTGCCCGGCGACGGGCAAGACGATGAACTGATCTCACGGGGCCCCTGTGGGCCCGTCCGGTCAGCATCGGACACGATCCATCGGAGGGCGCAGGAGCCAACGGCTCTTGCGCCCTCCGACTTTGTCTCGCGCTGGGTCGAGCGGCCTCCCCGTGGTTTTTCGCAAAGCTCGGGAACCGGAGCGGCGCGGACGGCGAGCAAGGGACGTGGGGAGCCGCAGTGCTCCTCGTCCGTTCTCCCTTCCTCGTGCTCGCCGCCCCATGTCGACCCACCGCGCACTCGCCGTCCGTCTCGCTGTCGCGCTGACCCTCACTCCGCTCGCTCTCGCCCAGCAAGACAACCCTGCCGCCGGCAAGGATTCCGCGCCGCCGCCTGCCAACTTGGTGGGCCCCGGCCCGCTGCAGGTGCCCGCGAGCGAAGCTGCAGGACAGCCCAACTCGCAGGGCACCACCTTCGTCACCCCGGGCATGCCCACGCTCGGTCGCCGCGTGTCGAGCGGACAGGTGACGCGCTTCACCAACGACTTCAACCCAGCGTTCTCGTTCATCGTCGACGCCGAGGCCAACGTGTCGGAGCAGGAGAACGGCCCCGACGGAGCCGACGCGTTCTTGCGCGTGTTCGAGCTCGGCGCCAACGCTTGGGTGGATCCCAACGCGTGGGCCTACTTCACCGCCGTCGCCGAGGACGAGGGCATCGGCGTCGAGGAGGCCGCGGTCCACTACACGGGCTTTGGCAACAAGAACGTGGTGCGCGCCGGCCGCTTCTTCATCGACTTCGGCAAGCAGATGCAGACCCACGTCCACGACCTGCGCACGCTGGAGCGGCCGCTCGTCCTGCGCGAGTACCTCGGCGCCGAGGTGGCGGGCGAGGGTGCGCAGTGGGACTCTTGGACGACCTTCGGTGACGCGACGGTCGTGCGATGGTCGCTCGGCGCCTTCGCGAGCGCGCTCGGCGAGGGTGACGAGGACGCCGATCCGGCGACGACGCCCGCCATCAGTCTGGCCGAGGACGCGAAGCGGGTCGACGACTTCAACTACACGGCGCGCCTCACGGGCTTCACCGAAGTGGGCGAGCGCGGCACGCTGCAGCTCGGTGCGTCGGCGCGAGCGGTGCCGAACTTCGCGCTCGGTCTCGATGGCGGCACGATCGCGGAGGACCTCTCGAGCACCGTCTACGGTCTCGATGTCACGTACGGTTGGGTGGGTGAGACGGGCCTCGACTCGTGGACCTTCGGCGGTGAGTTCTTGTTCAACACGGGCGACGTCGGAGCGGAGCTCGTCGGCGCCGATGACACGAATCCCGCGGACTACGCGGTCGTCGACGACTCGCTCACGGGCTTCTTCGCCTATGGCGACTATGCGTGGGATCGCTTCAACGCGGTCGGAGTGCAGGTGAGCCAAGCCGAGGTCGTCGGCGACGAGCGCACGGAACTCGAGGTGTACTACACGCGCATGTTCTCCGAGTTCCATCGCCTGCGGCTCGTCCTCGGCGCCACGGACTCCGACGTCGATGGCTCGGGCTCCAAGCTGGCGCTGCAGTACACGACGATCCTCGGCGCCCACGGTCACGGCGTGAACTGGTAGGATCCGCGGCCCGATGGGTCCGCTGCTGCGCCTCCTCGCACCCGCTCTCGTGCTGCTCGCCGCTGCGCTGCCCGCGCGGGCGATCCAGCGCGAGGCGGGTGCCAAGCTCAAGGTCGTCGCCACGATCCCCGACCTCGCCGACATCGCGCGCGAGCTCGGCGGCGAGCGGGTCGAGGTCTCGTCGATCGCCAAGGGCAAGGAGAACCTGCACAACGTCGTCGCGCGGCCGAGTCACCTCGTCGCGCTCTCGAAGGCCGACGCGCTGGTGCAGGTCGGGCTCTCGATGGAGATGGGGTTCATCCCCGGGTTGCTCGAAGGCTGCGGCAATTCGCAGGTTCGTCCCGGTGGCAAGGGCTTCATCAATTGCTCGGACGGCTGGCAGGCGATCCAGATTCCGGAGGTGCTCTCGCGCCAAGGCGGCGACCTGCACCCGCAGGGCAACCCGCACATGAACATCGACCCGCGCGCGGGGCGCCACTTCGCGGTGCGCATCGCCGCGGGATTCGCGCAGCTCGCGCCGGAGTGGAAGGGCGAGTTCGAGGCGCGGCGCGATGCCTACTTCGCGCGCTTGGAAAAGGCCGAGAAGCGCTGGGCCGAGATGTCCGCGCTGTGGAAGGGTCGCAAGCTCGTCGAGTACCACCAAGAGTACAACTACTTGGCCGAGCTCTATGGGATCGCGATCTGCGCGAACCTCGAGGTGAAGCCGGGGATTCCGCCGACGCCCAACCACCTCGCGCAGGTGATCGAGACGATGAAGCGCGAGCCGTGCGACGTGATCGTGACCGCGCTGTGGTCGAAGAACGACTTCGTCGCGCGCGTCGCGGAGGCGACGGGCGCGAAGGTGGTGGAACTGCCGAACATGTGCGGCGGAATCGCGGGCACGGATTCATGGATCGCGATGATGGACCTCGTGCACGAGCGGCTCGCCGTGGCTTTCGGGACGCCGGTGCCGCCCAAGCAGTAGACTCCGCCCGCCCATGGCCGCTCTCCTCCGCGCCGAGCGCGCCGCGTTCGGCTACCACAAGGTCCCCGTCGTGCTCGGGGTCGAGCTCGCGATCGAGCGCGGGGACTTCTTGGGCATCGTCGGCCCCAACGGCGCGGGCAAGACCACTCTCTTTCGCGGGCTGCTCGGACTCGTGCCGCCGCTCGCGGGGCGCGTCGAGCGCGGCACGCGCGCCATCGGCTACGTCCCGCAGCGCGAGACGCTCGACCCGATCTACCCTGTGACGGTCGAAGAGGTCGTACAGATGGGGGCGTACGGGGCGCTGCGCGGCTGGCGCGGAGTTTCGCGCGATGCTCGCGAGCGTGCGCGGGCCTGCTTGGAGCGCGTTGGCCTGTACGAACGCCGCGCAAGCGCCTTCTCGTCCCTCTCGGGCGGCCAGCGCCAGCGCGTGCTGATCGCGCGGGCTTTGATGGTCGAGCCCGAGGTCATGCTGCTCGACGAGCCGACGAGCGGCGTCGACCGCGCGGCGCAGGCGCGGATCTTGGAGCTGCTCGTGGAACTCAACCGCTCGCGCGGCATGGCGGTGCTCCTCGTGAGCCACCAGCTCGGCATGGTGCGCGAGACCGTGCAGCGCGTGCTGTGGGTCGCCGAGGGGCGTGTGCGCGAGGGCAGCGCTGCGACCATGCTCGCTCCGGAGAATCTCGACCGCCTCTACGCGGCGACGGGCTCGACGCTCGTCGGGGACGCGGAGGTCTGAGCGTGGAAGGACTGGCCGAGATTCCGTGGGGCGAGCGCTTCGCGCTCTTCCGCTGGGCGCTGCTTGCGGCGTTGCTCGCGGGCGCGGTCTATCCGTTGCTCGGCACCTTCCTCCACGTACGTCGCACGAGCTTCTACGGCATCGCCCTGCCGCAGTTCGCCACCGCGGGCATGGTCGCCGGCTTCGCGGTGCTGCCGTGGTGGATCGAACACATCGGACTCGGAGAACTCGACCTCGCCGCGGCGACGTCGGACTCCCACGCCGCGATGAACTACCACTTCGCGTGGGCGAGCATCGCAACCTTCGGCGGGCTGTCCGTCCTCTTGTGGCTCGGGCGGCGCGGCGGGAGCGAAGTCGGGCGCGTCGCCGCGGCGTTTGCGCTTGCGAGCGCCGCCGTCGTGCTGTTCGGCCGCATCTCGCCGGTCGGCAAGGGCTTCGTCGACGAGCTGCTCGCGGGGGAGTTGCTCGGCGTCGGCGTGCACGAATTCGAGACGCTGGCGGTCGTGCTCGGGCTCGGCGCGCTGCTCTTCGTGGTCTTCTGGCGCGACCTGCTTCTCGTCAGCTACGACCGTGAGACCGCGCAGGTGCTCGGGAAGCGCGTGCTTGTCTTCGAAGGGCTGCTCGCGGCGATCGCGGGGCTGCTCGTGTCGGTGGGGGCGATGATCTTGGGCCCGATTCCGCTCTTTGGACTGCTCGTGTTCCCCGCCCTCGCAGCGCGGGCGTGGGCCGGCTCGATGGCGGGCTACCTGCGGCTCGCGGTCGGCTTCGGCGTCGGGGCCGCGATCGTGGGCGTGGTCGCGTCGTTCGAACTCGACCTCCCGATGGGTGCGGCGATCGCGGCGTCCGCGGCGCTCTTGCACCTCCCCGGTTTCGCGCTGCGACGCCTCGCGGCCTGAGCCCGCGCCCGCGCTACATTTTTTTTGCAGGCGCAACCATCGAGCAGGTGAACGGGGTCGGGTGCGGACCTAGACTCTCGCGCGTTCTGGCCATCTGACCCACGGCGGTCCCACGGGCCGCAGGAATTCGACCATGAAGTTCACCTCGTTCTCGTCCATCGCGCTCCCGCTGGTGCTCGTCGCCGCGCTCGTCACCAACTTCCAACAGAAGCAGCCGCCGCGCCCCGAGGTTGCGTCTCAGGACACCGTCAAGGCGGATGCCAAGCAGGCCGCGGATGCGAACACCGCGATCATCCAGTTCCAGAAGCCCTGCTACCCGCTCACGACCTGCGCCGTCAGCGGTGAGAAGCTCGGCAAGGAAGCGGTCGACACCGTCATCGACGGCCGCCTCGTCCGCGTGTGCTGCAAGGACTGCGTCGCGGGCGCCGAGAAGGACAAGGCCGCGATCTTCACCAAGATCGACAAGGGTGTGGTCGAGCAGCAGCGCATGGCCTACCCCATGAAGACTTGCCCCACGAGCGGCGAAGCGCTCGACGGCGACGCCGTCGAGGTGGTCGTCGGCACGCGCCTCCTGAAGGTCTGCTGCCAGAAGTGCGTGGCCGCGGTCACGGAGAACCCGGAGAAGGCGCTCAAGGCGCTCAACGACGCCTACGTTGCCGCTCAGAAGCCGACCTACCCGCTCAACACCTGCGTCGCGACGGGTGAGGAGATCGGCAAGGACCCCGAGATGAAGCCGGTCGACTTCCTCTACGGCACCCGCTACTTCCGCCTGTGCTGCGCGGGCTGCAAGAAGGCCATCGTGAAGGACCCCGAGGGCATGTGGGCCAAGGTCGAAGCGGCGCGCGCGGCCGCCAAGAAGTAGCCCCTTCCCCAGTCGATCGGCGGACGCCCTGC
>JBIKYW010000246.1:0-5254 GCA_044355055.1 Planctomycetota bacterium
CGTCGGCGCGCAGACCGTCGTGGTCGCCTACACGGAGGCGCCCCGCGTGCGCGGACAAGTCAGCGTTCCGCGCACGATGATGGTCATGCTCGACCGCGAAAGCGGAGCCGCACGCGACACGCTGCAGCTCCCCGCGGATCTTGGACCGGCCGACGTGCTCGACATGGAATCGTTCGGACCCAACTTGTGGATCGCCGGCCAAAACGGCGTGTTCCGGAGGGCAAGAAAGTGATGCAGTTCCTCTCGCGCGCGTGCCTCCTCGTGCTGCTCGCGCTCTCCATGGGTGCGGCGGCCATCGCCCAGCGCACCCCGACGCCGCTCGAAGAGGCACCGATCGTGGTCACGCCCGAGCACGCGCGCGCGGTCGAGCGTGGACTCGAGTGGCTCGCTGCGAATCAGATCACGGAAGGCAGCGAGCGGGGCGCGTGGGTCGCGCTGATCGGCTACAAGCTCAACACGGGCTTCCGGCATACTGCGGCGGACAAGGGACACCTCGGCGTCACCGCACTCGCTGGAATGGCGTTCCTCGCAGGCGGACACCTGCCCGGTCGCGGCAAGTACGGTCGCAACGTCGAAGAGGCGCTCGAGTTCGTGCTGAAGTCGGTGCAGGCCGACGGCTACACCACGCACGGCGGCTCGCGCATGTACAGCCACGCCTTCGCAACGCTGTTCCTCGCCGAGGTCTACGGTCAGACGCATCGACAAGACATCCGCAGCAAGCTGCAGCTCGCAGTCGACTTCATCGTCAACTCGCAGAATCAGGACGGAGGCTGGCGTTACGAGCCCTACGCGGTCGAGAGCGACATGTCGATCGTGGTCTGTCAGGTGATGGCGCTGCGCGCGGCGCGCAACATCGGGATCCGAGTTCCCAAGAGCACGATCGACCGCGCCGCGAAGTACGTCGTCGATTCGGCGGTGACCGAGGAGTCGATGGGACGCAGCTTCGGCATGTTCAACGCGCGCAATGAGCTCGGCTCGTTCCACTACCAGAAGAACGATGGCTCGCGCTCTTCGTTTCCGCTGACCGCCGCGGGCGTCACCGCGCTCTACGGCGCCGGTGTGTATTCGGATCGCTCGATCGACGACGGCATCTCGTACCTGCGCTCGCGCCTCGCCCAGTTCAACTTCGAGTACGGGCGCGCCGGTGGCGGTCACTACTTCTTCTGGTACGGCCACTACTATGGCGTACAGGCCATGTACACCGCGGGCGCCGATGACTGGGAGTCGTACTTCGCGACGGTGCGCGACGAGATCTTGCGCATGCAGCAAGACGACGGTTCGTGGCCGAACCAAGTCGGCCCGGGCCCTGCGCTCGGTACTGCGGCCGCAGTGTTGATCTTGGAGATCCCCTACCGCTACCTGCCGATTTTCCAGCGCTAGGACACGAAGCGTGACACGCCCCATCCCCATCGGATCGCTCCGAGAGACGCCGCAGGTTGCGGCCCTGCTCGGACGCTTGCGCCGCAAGCTTGCGCTGCAAATTTGGCTGCACGGCGTCGGTGGAGTCTTCGTGCCACTGGTCGCGTGGCTCGCATTCGTTTTCTTCGCGGACTGGGCGCTGCACGTACCGCTCGCGGTGCGACTCTTCCACCTCGCAGTCCTCGGCGCGCTTCCGGTGTTCCTCGTGTGGCGCGAAATCGTGCGCCACCTGCGACGCGTGCCAGACGCTGCCGGGCTCGCCGTGCTCGTCGAACGTGCGCATCCCGAACTGAACGAGCTGCTCGTCACCGCGGTGCAGGTGCAGGCACGCGACGGCGAGGCACGGCGGTCCGAGTCCGTTGCGCGTATCCTGCGCGATGCGGACGCGAAGGCTCGCACGCTCGCGCTCGACGGAGTGCTCCACGAGCGGCCGCAAGCTCTGCGGGCCTTCGGTGGCATTCTTGCACTGCTCGTGCTCGCGTTTGGCTCGCTCCTCGGGGGCGAGACGAGCGCGATCTTCTTCCAACGCCTGATCGGCAAGGATGTGCCGTGGCCGCAGCGCACTCGGTTGGAGCTGATCGTGGCCGATCCCGCACGGCCGGGTGAGTTCCTGCGCAGCGAAGACGAACTATCGGTGCGAATCGCCCGCGGAGTCGATCTCCCGATCTCGGTTCGAGCGCTCGGCGAGATCCCCGAGGAGGTCCTTTTGCACTTCAAGGACGGCGGAGATGCCGCCCTCACGAGTGCGACGGACGGCGAGTTCCGCACGCTGCTGCGTTCCTGCCAAGAGGACCTCGAGCTCTACGCCACCGGCGGCGACGACGAAGATCGCAAGCCGCTGCTCAAGGTGGAAGTGCTCGATCCGCCCGACATCGCGGCGCTCGCCGTCGAAGTGACTCCGCCCGCCTACGTCGGACTCGCCGCGCGAACCGAGTTCGACCGCGACGTACAGGTTCTCGCCGGTTCCAAGCTGTCGATCCGAGTGATTCCGACACCGGCCGACGCCACCGGTTCCGTGCGCGTTCTTCCGGCCGATCTGGTGTTCGAGCTCACACCGACGACGTTCCCGCTCCGCGAAGGCGAGAGCGAGCCGCGCGCCGCGCTCGGGTTTGAACTCGTCGCAGAGTCTTCGCTGCGCTACCGCTTCGAGCTGCGTGCGCCGAGCGGGCTCACGGACCCAGACCCTGGCCTCTTCTCCGTCGAGGTCCGCAGCGACGAACGCCCGGAGATCGAGCTGGTCTCTCCCGCGCGTCTGGAGGTCGAGACGCTGCAGAGTGGAGCGCTGCGACTGAGCGCGCGCGCACTCGATGATCTCGGGATCCATTCCCTCGCGTGGCGTTCGCGCGCCATGGGAGGCGAGCAACGCAACAGCGACTGGATCGAGCTCGCGCTGCAAGACGCGGCACTTCCGCTGCGCGGCGACGAAGCGCCGCGCGGAGTCGCGGTCTTCGGAACGAGCCGCATCGAGGTCGCTTCGCTCGCTGCGACGGGATCCGCCGTGGCTCTCGGGGATCTCTTCGAAGTCGAGCTCCGCGCGATCGACACACGGCCGGCGGTCGACGGCGCTCCGGACCCGAAGGGCATCGGAGCAAGCTCGCCCGTGCGATTGCGCGTGATCGGGGAAGACGAGTTCCTCCGGCGCTTGCAGGATCGTCTCGCGCGGGCCCGCGGCGAGGTCGCGGCACTCGACGAACTCCTGCGAACGCAGGCACAGCGCACGCGCGACGTGCTGCAGTCTTTGGAGAGTGCGTCGGGGCAGAGCGCGAGCAACGCGGAGCTCGCCGCTGCGCTCGCAGGGGAGCGCCGCGTGCTCGGAGACTGCGAAGCACTCGTGCGCGAGTTCGCTGGCGCGCTCGAAGGCGTGTTGTACGCCCGAATCGACGACAAGGCCGGAGCGTGGCTCGATGCGCTCGATGCGGAGCTCGCGAAGTCCACCCAGAAGGGCTTCCCCTTGGAGGCCTGGAAGCGCTTCGCCGAGACGGTGCGCACCTCGCGTCTGACCTCCAACGGACTCTCGGGCCAGCTCGGCGGACTCTTCGAACTCGCCCTGCTCGTCAGCACGGAGGATCTCGCCGAAGCTGCGAGCGCGCTCGACCGCGCCGGACGGCGTACCGACGTCGCCGCAGTCCGTGAAGAACTCGAAATGGCGTCTGTGCGCGAACGCTCGGCGCAGGAGCGCGTCTCCCAGTTGCTCGACAAGCTGGCAGAATGGGACAACTTCCAGTCCATCCTGACGCTGACGCGCGACATCCTCGGCCGCCAGAAGTCCATCCGCGACAAGACCGCGGAGATGACAGGAGCTCGAAAGTGAAGCTGAAATTGCGCAAGTGGATGCTCGGGTGCCTCGGCGCAGCCGCGGCGCTCTCGCTTTGCGCTCCTTCCGGCCATGGGCGGCAGGAGCGTGACACGACGTCGATCCTCGAGGAGCAGGAGCTGCTTCGGCGTCAGCTTCAGCGGCTCAAGCGCACGATGGAGGCGCTGATCCCGCGTCTCGAAGCCGAAGGGCGTCCGCGAGCGCTCGAGCTCCTGCGCGACGGACTCAAGATGCTCGACGAACGCAGCAGCGAAGCGGGACAACTGACGCTCGAAGAGCTGATGGACCGCGCCAAGCAGGACGTTCAGGCCGGACAAGTCGCGACCTCGATCCAGCGACAAGAACAGATCATCTCGAACCTCGAGCGGCTGCTCTCCGTGCTGCTCGACCGCCAGAATGTCGAGAACCTCGAACGCTCGCTCGAAGACTTGGAGCAGGTGCGGCGCGAGCTCGGTGCGCTGTCGGAAAAAGAGCGCGAGCTGCGCGCCGAGACAGAGAAACTGCGCGAGCAGAGCAAGAACGAAGCGCAGCGCAAGCTCGAGGCAGAGCTCGCGCGCATCGAGGCCGAGCAGCGGCGCTTGCTCGAACAAAATGAGCGCGCGGGCCGCCAGAGCGGTGCGCTCGCCCTCGAGCAGATCGAGCGCGAGCTCGAAGCGCTGCTCCAACAGCAAGCGACAGACGCCGAAGTCCTGCAGTCGTGGAAGCCGGAGGACGCGAAGCGGCTCGAGGCAGCGGCACGCGAGCTCGACGCGGCGCGACGGGAAGCGGCGCGCGCGGCGCGGCTCGCGCAGACGGCGGACGAGCTCCGCAAGTCTGCGGACGAGGCCCGTACTGCAAGTTCCGACAAGGCGCGCAGCGATGCGGCCGCCAAGCTCGAGCAGGCCGCTCAACGCGAGGAACGACAGCAGCGCGCGAGCGGCGATGAAAGCGCCGCGAAGGCGGCGGAAGCGCTGCGTCAAGCCGCGGAATCCCTGCGTCAGTCTGGGGCCGATGAGGCCGCGCGGCAGAAGGCGATCGCTCAGGCGGAGGAGAGCGCGCGACAGCTCGAGCAGGAGTCCAAAGCTCAGTCTGCGGCCGCTCAGGCAGCGCGCGAGGCGGCGCTCAAGGCACTCGAAGCCGCGAACGATGCCGGGACCACCCCGACGCCGGGCGAACGTGCGGCGCGAGAAGCTCTCGAGCGGGCGCTCACGGCTGGATCTCGCGCCGAAGCCGCTCAAGACTCGAAGGCCGCGGCGAGCGAGGCTGCCAAGGCCACCGAAGAGGCCGCTGCGGAACTGCAGCGCGCTGCCGAAGATCAACGCAAGCTCGGTCCCGCTCTCGCGGCATCTCAAAAGGATGCGGCGGAGAAGGCGGAGCGGCTCGCGCGCAGCTTGGAATCGCTGCCCAGTCCCAAGCCGGAGGGCGAAGCCGATGCGCGCGAGGCACTCCAGCGCGCGTCGGAAGCCATGCGAGAAGCGGCAGGCGCTTCGCGCTCGCAGGATCCGCAGAAAGCCGCGGAACGCGCGCAGGGCGCGCGGGACG
>JBIKYW010000247.1:0-5244 GCA_044355055.1 Planctomycetota bacterium
TTGGCGCCGAGCGCAACCCACAGCGCGGGCCGCAGGATGCCTCGCGACTGCAGGTACTGCCGCTGCGCCGTGTAGATCAGAAACAGCGGGATCGAGGGGAGCTGAACGAGGACGTAGTCGTGGGCGATGGCGGCGACCGAAGGGTCTTGGCGCATCAGGAGGAGAAAGTCCTCCACCCAGAGCCAGATGAGTGCCACCGGAAGCGCGGTCACGAGCGCGAGCACGACTCCACGCTGAAGACCGAGCGCCAAGCCACGCGCGTCACGCGCGCCGTGCGCCTGCGCGAGGAAGGGATCGATCCCGAGCACCAGCCCCATCGCGATCATCGCCGTGCCGATCTTGCAGATGTTGCCGAGCGCGACCGCGCCGACAGCGTCCACCCCGTAGCGGCCGACCATCATCAGGTCGACGACGCCGAGCGACATCATCGAGAGCTGCGTGAGCATGATCGGCCACGCGAGCGCGAGCAGCGCGCGAAGCTCCGCTCGCACCGTAGTGTTCGTCACGATCATGTCCGCCGCACCGAAGCGGGCGAGCATAGTCACCGCAAGGTCGAGTTCCGAGCGTGCTCGACTACGAGAGGACGCTTCGCAGCGCTTTCAGAAGCAAGTCTTCGTCACCCGGCAGCAGCGACCGAGGATCGAGGAGCAGCGCATCGTCTTGGACACGCGCGAAGACGGGCGGCTCGGCGCGACGCAGCGCCGCGGCGAGGGCCGCGGGCTTCCAGTTCTCGTGCGTGAGTCGCACGGCGAACGTCGGCAAGAAAACTCCCGGAGCCGCGCCGCTTCCGGGCTGCGAGCGCTCCGGGATCACCGCGACCGTGCAGCGCGGAAGGTTGGCGAGCGCCGCGGCGATGCGCTCCGCGCTCGGACGAAGGTCGTCTGCGCTCGCGCGCAACATCGCGCGCGAAGGAACCTCGTCGCCGCGGCCTGCGAGGTACAGCTCCAGAGTCCGCTCGAGGCCCGCGATCGTGACCTTGTCGAGCCGCAGCGCTCGGTAGACGGGATTCTTGCGCAGCGCCGCGATCGCCGCGCGCTTGCCGACGAGCATGCCGGACTGGGGGCCGCCGAAAAGCTTGTCCCCTGAGAAACACACAACGTCGACGCCGCTCGCAACAGCATCGCGCACGCGCGGCTCGTCCCCCATGACGTCGGGCAGCGCAGCCACGTCGTCGCCTTCGATGAGGCCCGAGCCGAGGTCGAACGCCGTCGGAAGCGCGAGTTCGCGTCCGAGCTCCGCGAGCTCGCGCGGCGTCACCTCTTCCGTGAAACCCTCGACGCGGAAGTTCGAGGTGTGAACCTTCATCAGGAGCGAGGTGCGCTCGCCCGCGGCCGCACGATAGTCCGCGATGCGCGTGCGATTGGTCGTGCCGACCTCGCGCAACACCACGCCGGCGCGCTCCATGACGTCGGGTACGCGGAACGAGCCGCCGATCTCGACGAGTTCACCGCGGCTCACGATCACCTCGTCGCGCTTGCCGCGAGCGAGATACGTGTTGAGCAGGAGATAGACGGCAGCGGCGCAGTTGTTGACCACGATGCCGGCTTCGGCCCCGGTCATGCGCCGCAGAAGCTCCGAGAGCCGGTCGTCACGCTGGTTGCGCTCGCCACTCTCGCGATCGACCTCGAGCACGCAGTAGGAGCCCGCGACATTCGCCATCGCGGAGGCAGCTTCGCGGTGCAGCGGAGCGCGGCCGAGGCCCGTATGAAGCACCACGCCGGTCGCATTCACGACCCGAACGATCCCCGCACGGCCTTCGCGCTCGACCGCGCGGCGCAGCTCATCCACGAGGGCCGTGCCGGCCAAGCGGGCGGAGAGCCCCGTCGCATCGAGCTTGCCGGCCTTGATATCCGCACGCCAACGCTCGATCAGCTCGCGCAGGAAACCGAGCCAGACCTCGCGCGACACGCGTGGAGCGAGCGCAGCGAGCCGCGGGTCGTGCAGGAGCTCCTCGATCGACGGAAGCAGCCGGAAGGCATCCTTGGAGGCGTCGGCGCGAGAGGACATGGAGACGAGCATAGGGCGCGGGCCATTTCAGCGCATCGGCGGCGGGGAAACGCGGTTCCGTGGGGCTAGAATCCCGCCCGTGAATCGACCCTGGAAGCTGCGCCGCCCGGAGCGCGAACGAGTTCAAGGCCTCGTCCGTCGCCACAGCGTCACCGAAGTCGTGGCGCGCATCCTCGCAGCCCGCGGGCACGAGGGTGGTGACGAGACGGCACGCCACCTCGAGGCGAACCTGCACGCGCTCAACGATCCGCTGGACTTGCCGGACATGGCGGCTGCGACCGAGCGCATCGCGCAGGCGGTCGAGCAACGCGAGCGCATCCTCGTGCACGGCGACTACGACGTCGACGGGGTGACGGGAACGGTCCTTCTGATGCGGCTCTTCGCGCTGATCGGCGCGGATGCCGTGTGGCACATCCCCCACAGGCTCCACGACGGCTACTCCTTCGGCGAACACTCCGTGGCCAAGGCCCGCGAGACGGGCGCCAAGCTCGTGATCAGCGTCGACAACGGCACAGCGGCGCGCGAGACGATCGCGCAGCTCGCGGCGATCGGGGTCGACACGATCGTGACCGACCACCACGAACCGCCACTCGGCGAGCTCCCGCGCGCGGTCGCCATCGTCAACCCCAAGTTGCCGAGCTCGCGCTATCCGTTCCGAGAGCTCTGCGGCGCGGGAGTCGCGTTCAAGCTCGCGTGGGGCGTTGCGCAGCGCATGAGCGGCGCGCGCAAGGTGCGCGAGGACCTCAAGCAGTTCCTGATCGATGCGATGTCGTACGTCGCCGTCGCGACGGTGTGCGACGTGGTTCCCCTGCGCCACGAGAATCGCGTGCTCGCGCGGCACGGCTTCAAGGCCCTCGAAGGAACGGCCAACATCGGCCTGCGCGCGCTGCTCGCGAGCTGTGGGCTCGGCGAGAACAAGCTCGTGGCCGAAGACGTCGGCTTCAAGGTCGGACCGCGACTGAATGCAGCGGGCCGATTGGACAGCGCGGCGCTCGCCGTCGAGCTGCTCCTCTGCGAAGACGCCGCGCGCGCAAAGAGCCTCGCGGAGCGCCTCGGTGCGCTCAACGAAGAGCGTCGGCGGATCGAGTCCGAGCTGTGCGAGCAGGCGTATGCGCAGGCGCAGGCCTACGCGGATGTGCGCGAGCACCCCGTGCTCGTGCTCGCGGGACAACAGTGGCATCAAGGCGTGGTCGGCATCGTCGCAGCGCGCGTGACGCAGCGGTTCCAGCGCCCCTCGCTCGTCATCGGGCTCGACGGCGACCGCGGGCGAGGCAGCGCGCGCTCGGTCGCGGGCTTCGACATGCTGGCTGCGATGCACGGCGCGAAGGATCACTTCGTGCGCTACGGCGGGCACGCGCAGGCCGCGGGCTGCGAAGTCGAAGCCCACAAGATCGACGCCGTGCGCGTCGCGATGCGCCAGCGCGCGAGCGAGCTGCTCGACGGACGCGCCCACGAAGTTCAGGCGCTGTGGATCGACAGCGAAGTCGGGTTCGAGCAGCTCGACGAGTCGCTCATGGCGGAGCTCGATCGACTCGAGCCCTTCGGCGCGGAGAACGAGAAGCCGGTGCTCGTCTCGGGCGACGTGCGACTCGCGGAGCCGCCGCGCGTCATCGGCCAAGACCGCACGCACTTGATCCTCAAGCTGCGGCGCGGGACTCGCGTGCTGAAGACTCTGGCGTTCGGAATGGCGGCGCGCCTGCCGGAACTGCAAATGGGCGTGCCGCTGCACATCGTCCACACGCCACGCTGGAACTACTTCCGCGGCGAGCGCTCGATGGAGCTCGTGCTCCACGATTTCCGCGCGGGCGACGTGCCGGTTCTCGGCTGAGACGCTCGCGCTCAGCGGCAGCGGGCCGCCAGCGCCGCCGCGCTCGCCCGCGAATACCCGAGCCGCGCGAGCCACTCGAGCCGTTCGCGGCGCGTCAAACTCTCACCGAGCTCTTTGGAAAGCCGCACGAGAAGCTGTTCACGTTCCCTGGGCTGAACCTCGCGAACGATCGAACCGCCGTCGAAGCTCGTGAAGGCGATCGCGGGCAGGCGTGTGCGCGCGAGTCCGCGTTCCCTCAAGAGCGATTGCTCCGACTGTAGGTTCACGATCTTGAGCGCGACGCAATCCTCATCGTCGCGCTGGATGAGCAGGTTGTCCGGCGCCGTCGAAGGAAGTCGGGTCCCCGAGCGCCAGAGCTGCGTGCAGGCGAGTGCGAGCGAGTGCACGGCGCGGCGACGCTCCGAGCGCTTCGTCTGCGTGCGGAAGAACTCGCTGGCGGATACGAAACCTTCGAGCTCCCGCGTGATCACCAGGGATTCGACACCGAAGCCGCGGCGGCGTTCCGCGAGCGCGACGAGCTGCGGCGCGGCGATTCCATGCGCCTGTAGATGACAGATGAGATTCCACGTCCGCGCCGCGAGGCTCGTGCTGCGCGGGTGTGTGAGTCGAGCACCGAGCGACGCGAGGGGCGCAGCGGGAAATGCGCGCAGATGCAGGAGCCCCGTCCCCGACCCGCGAGGCTTCTCGTGTTGAACTCCGGCCTCGTCGGGAGTGCCAGGCAGCGGCACCACCCAATGAGGGCCGCAGCGATGGATGCGCGCAGCGGTCAGGGTGCGGGGAGGGCTCTCGAAGAGCTGTACGAGCTCGGTCACCCCGAGCGACTCCAGCCCCACGACATCCGGGGCGAGCTTCAGGAATTCACGCGACGTGGCCTGCACGCAGAGAGGATACGACGCACACGCCCCGCTTTCCCAGCACGACAGGGCCGCATCGGAGACGTATCCTCCCCGCCATGCCGCGCATCTTCCTCCTCGACGGAACCGCGCTCGCCTACCGAGCGCACTTTGCCATGCAACGCACGGGGCTCACCACCCCCGAGGGGCAGCCCTGCGGAGCGACCTACGGCTTCTCGAACACCCTGCGCTCGATCCTCGCGAACGAAAATCCTGAGCGCATCGCGGTAGCCTTCGACCCCAAGGGTCCGACCTTCCGTCACCGCGATTTCGCCGACTACAAGGCCACGCGCGAGAAGATTCCCGACGAGCTCGTGGCCCAGCTCGACTGGCTGCGCGAAGTCGTGCGCGCGCACGGAATACCGATCTTCGAGGTCCCGGGTTACGAGGCGGACGACGTGATCGGCACGCTGTCGCTCGAGGCCGAGAAGCGCGGCTGGGACGTGATGATCGTATCCGGCGACAAGGACATGATGCAGCTCGTGAGCTCCAAGGTGACGCTCTACAACTGCTTCA
>JBIKYW010000248.1:0-5235 GCA_044355055.1 Planctomycetota bacterium
GATCGTCACCCGCACGTGGTGCGCGACGGATGCGACGGGTCAGCAGGCCTGCTGCGTCCAGAAGATCACGCTGCTCTCGCCGGGCAACCACGGCGGCGTGTTCCTCGACATGTCGCCGGGCAACTGCCCGAACACGGTCCAAGTCTGGACGCCGGGCTACGCTCGCGGCTCGGTCCTCGGCTCGTTCCAGTTCGACGTCTCGCAGATCGTGCCGACGTCGCTCCGGATCAAGCGCGCGGACGGCATCGGTCGCCCGCTGAACCCGAGCCTCGAGATCTACCAGGACAACTCGACGCCGTATCGTGGCACGCAGGGCGGTTGCAACGCCTTCGGCGCGGACGGCTCCGTCGACCTGACCTTCCGCGTGCTCAAGGACAAGATGCGCCGGGCGTTCCTGCTCGGCAATCTGCCTGAAGGCACGCAGGTCCCGATCTTGATCACGGGCACCCTCTACAACGGTGCCGTGTTCCAGACGCGCGACTTCATCCGCGTCAGCCAGCAGCTCTAGTCACGGCCCGGCGCAAGCCGGCGATCCGCGGCCCCGGTCTCCCGCAAGGGATGCCGGGGCCGCGGTGCTTTCACGGTCCATCGTCCCAGCGCTCGGGCCCGATGCGCGCAAGGCTCGAAGACAGCGGCGAAGACTGCAGGCCGAGCGAATCGTGAGGCTCGCATCTCCGCTGAAGCCGAGCCCGTGAAGGAAGCGGGGCTGCTCGCGACTCGGAGACGCCACGACGTCCGACGGCTGTGCCCCCGTGCGGGAGCGGACGGAGAGGTTGCACCGTGCAACGCAGGTCGTTGCGCCGCGATGGCTCGTCGCACTGCGAACCGCCATGAAGTGGCGAGCTCGCGGCAGCATCCAAGTGCGAGTGGAAGCGCGGACAGTCGTGGATCTGCGTGGAACTTCTTTCCGAATGTTGCAGCCCATGGCGCACGACGACTGCCCTCGAGAGTGCGCTCCGAGTCGGTTCACGGCTCACGGCCGTCCGCGCCCTGCATCCCGTCCCGCTCGCCGCGGGCGCAGAGCGTCACCCGACTCGGAGAGCCTTGCTGACGATGATCCACCGCGCTTCCCGCGTTCTCGGCCTTCTCGCTTCACTCGCCGTGCTGCTGCACGCGCCGGTCGCCGCCCAGTGCATCGGCGGTGGTGTCGGCGGACCGATCCCCGCGACAGGAACGGGCAATGCCACGTGGCCCGCGGCCCTGCCCGTCGCCCCCCTGTCCTCCACGCTCGCGGTGACCGTGCCGAGTGGCGCCACCTGCCTGAAGTCGGTCAAGCTGCAAGGCCTCACGCACACTTGGTCCGGCGACGTGCAGTTCGTGCTCGAAGATCCCGCAGGAGGACTCCACAACTTGCTGTGCGGGATGCCCTCCAACCCGCTCGAGGACTTCGGCGGTGACTACGAGCTCGTCGACCCCGTGCAGGCCGTGCTCGGACTGACCACCATGTTCAGCTATTCGAGCAACGGCAACCCGATCGCCTCGGGCACCTACGCGCAGAACTTTGGCGGTCACATTCCGGGCAATCACGGCATCCAAAACACGCCGCTGGAACAGATCCCGATCGCGTCGGGCCTGTGGACGCTGCATGCCTACGACTGGTTCAGCGGTGACAGCGGAGCGCTCACATCGTGGGAGCTGTGCTTCGGCACTCCGACCCCGCCTCCTCCTCCTCCGCCGCCGACGAGCTACACCTGCCTTGCTGCCGCAGCTCCCGCGGGGGTCTTTCCATCGAGCGGCGGAGCGGATGGCGCATGGCCGCTGACGCTTCCCATGGGCGAGCTCATCTCGAGCGCCACGGTGATCCCGCCCGCAGGTGCCACGCTCGCGGCCGTGAAGCTCATCGGCTTCCAACACACTTGGAGCAGCGACGCGATGATCGTGCTCGAGAGCCCCAACGGCCAGCGCCACATCCTCTGGCAGCGCGACAACGGATCCAACTGCAACGGCTGCGGCGATGACTTCAACGGCGACTACGTGTTCGTCTCCGACCCACTCGCCCCGCAGATTCCCTCCTGCGGCGTCGGCTCCTATCCGTCGGGCACGTATCGACAGGACACTGGAGGCTGGAACAGCGGCGACGCGCTGCTGCTGACGACGCCGATCGCGCAGATCCCCGTCAGCGCTGGTGTTTGGAAGCTCACCTGCTACGACTGGTGCGTGGCCTACGACGACGGCTATCTCAGCGCGTGGGAGCTCTGCTTCAACGCGCCCGCCACTCCGCAGAGCTACTGCACTGCGGGCACGAGCACCAACGGCTGTACCGCGACGATCAGCGCCAACGCCAACCCGACCGTCTCACGCTCCGCGCCCTGCAACCTGACGGTCACGAACATCGAGGGCCAGAAGTCGGCGCTGGTCTTCTACTCGGTGAGCGGCGCGCAGGCCGTGCAGTGGAATACCCGGAGCCTGCTGTGCGTGAAGGCCCCGACCCAGCGCACGACGGTTCAGAACTCCGGCGGCTCGATCGCGGGCTGCAACGGGTCGATCCAGCTCGATTGGAACGCCTTCCAAGCGGCCAACCCGGGCGCGCTGGGGGCGCCGTGGTCGGTCGGAGACAAGGTCTGGCTTCAGGCCTGGCACCGCGACCCGCCCGCGGGCAAGTCCACGAACCTCTCCAACGCGCTGGAGATGACCTACCTGCCCTAGTTCCATCGCCATGCGCCTGAGGCCGGCGCGCGCTGCGACGGCCGCGGAGGCCGGCGGGCTCCCCCGAGGGGCTCGCCGGCCTCGTGCGTCAGAGAGGGCCTGCTCGCGAGCCTGCCCCCGAGGGCTTTCGCAGCGTCCATGGCCAGGAAAATCTTCCACCCAATTCGGCCTGCGAGGGGTAGCCTCAGTTCTTACGCCGACGCCTTCGGTCACGCTCTGTCTTCGTGGGGGGGGGCACTCGGTGACTACCCATCAGCTACGCACTCAGGAGCAGCCTGATGATTCGTTCACAACTGTTCGCTCTCGTCGCGACCGCGCTGACCGCGGCCGCGTTCACCCCCTCGGCGGCGGCGCAGTGCGTCGGCGGCGGCCCCGGTGGTCCCATTCCCCTCTCGGGCACCGGTGGCGGTGGCATCTACCCCAACACACTTCCGCCCCTCGAATTCCAAGGCGACATCGCGGTCACGGTGCCCGCCGGAGCGACCTGCCTCACGAGCGTGAAGCTGCAGGGTCTCTCCCACACGTGGAACAACGACGTGCAGTTCGTACTCGCCGACCCGTCGGGTGCGTGGCACAACTTGCTGCGCGGACCGAACGGCTTCGACTACGCCGGCGACTATGAGGTCTTCGACCGCGTGCGCCTCGGTACGGTCGCACCCTTTGGCTGGGGCATCAACCCCGTGCCGTCGGGTCAGGGCGTGCAGGACTTCGGCGGCTGGCCGACCGGCACGGTCGTGACGACCTCCAGCGGCTCGACGGTGACGATCGACAACACTCCGCTCGAGCAGATTCCGATCTCCTCCGGCACGTGGACGCTCTACGCCTTCGACTGGGTCGGTGGCGACTCCGGCACGCTGACTTCGTTCGAGCTTTGCTTCGGCACGCCGTTCGTCCCGCCGCCGCCGCCGCCCGCGAGCGGCTGCTTCGTCGGCACCGGCGGCAACATCCCGGTCTCGGGTACCGGCGGTGGCGGAGTGTTCCCCACGACGTTCCCGGTGACCCAGTTCACGAGCACGCTCAACGTCCCTGCGATCCCTCCTGGCGCGAGCGTCATCACGCGCGTCAAGCTCAACGGGCTCACGCATACGTGGGGCGGTGACGTGCAGTTCGTTCTGACGTCTCCGTCGGGCATCTCCTACAACGTCGGCTGCGCGATGCCCGGGGATCCCAACGCGGACTGGAACTTCATCGACGTCAGCATCATCGACTCGCGACTCGCGGGCGGTTGCAGTCCGACGGCATCGACCGGCCTCTACGTCGCGGGTGCTCCTGCGACGGGCACCTACGCTCAGGAGTTCGGCGGTTGGGTCGACGGCACCAACAACGTCTTCAACAAGCCGCTGGAGCAGATCCCGATCGCGGCGGGTGCTTGGAAGCTCGAGGCCTACGACTGGGTCGGCGGCGACTCGGGCTCGATCACGAGCTGGGAGTTGTGCTTTGGATCGCCCTCGAATATCCCCTCTCAGGGCGCGCCCTTCTCCAACCAGTGCGTGGCCGGCGGTGCTCCCGCCGCGGCGTTCCCGGCGAGCGGTGCGGCGGACGGCGTCTGGCCGACGACGCTGCCCACGGGCGAGATCATTTCCTCGGCCGTGATCACGGCCCCCGGTGGCGGCGTGCTCGAAGGCGTCAAGCTGATCGGCTTCCAGCACGCTTGGGGCACGGACGCCATGGTCGTCCTGCAGGATCCGGCCGGCAACCAGCACATGCTGCTGCAGCGCGACAACGGCTCGAACTGCAGCGGCTGTGGCGATGACTTCAATGGCGACTACACCATCGTCGACACCTGCGGGACGGCCAACACGCCGATCCCGGCTTGCGGCGCCGGCGTGATCCCGACGGGCGAGATCCCGCAGACCTTCGGCACTTGGCCGACGGGAAGCGCGGGTATCAACAACACCCCGATCTCGCAGATCCCGGTGACCTCGGGCACGTGGACCCTCAAGGTCTACGACTGGTGCCCGGCGTTCGACGGCGGCTTCCTCACCTCGTGGGAGCTGTGCTTCGCGGGTCCCGCGGCGCCGGTGGCGTACTGCACCGCCGGTACGACGACGAGCGGCTGCAACGCGTCGATCTCGGCGGCGAACAACCCGAGCGCTTCGCTCGCGACGCCGTGCAACATCAACGTCGTGAACGTCGAAGGCCAGAAGTCGGGCCTGATCTTCTACTCGGTCGCCGGTCAGCAGATCCAGCCGTGGAACACGACCAGCTTCCTGTGTGTGAAGGCTCCGACGCAGCGCACGCTGACGCAGAACTCCGGCGGCACGGTCGGAACCTGCAGCGGCACGCTGAGCCTCGACTGGAATGGGTTCCAAGCCGCGAACCCGACGGCGGTGGGCAACCCGTGGTCGTCGGGGAACACGGTGCAGGTGCAAGCGTGGTTCCGCGACCCGCCGGCTGGCAAGTCGACGAACCTGTCGAACGCCATTCAGATGACCTACACGCCGTGATCTGAACGATCGCGGAACCACCGGCGCGAGCCGGTGATCCAAGCACGGCGGGCGGTCCAACATGGGCCGCCCGCTGTGTTTTGTCCCCCACGCTATTTCGCGCGACAGAGCCGAGCCTGAGACCGAAGGCGTTGTTGCTGCG
>JBIKYW010000249.1:0-5199 GCA_044355055.1 Planctomycetota bacterium
TCGGGGCGCTCGTCAAGCATCCGTAGCGCAGGTAGCGCTGTTGGAGCGAGCCGCCGCAGGCCGGACACACGCGCGGCTTCGGCTCGGGCAGCTGCGCATCGCAGTGGGGGCAGTGGCCCTCGTCGATCAGGCGGGGCACGGGCGATCCTCGCTGGCGATGCGGTGGGGGAGGATGTCGCCGCGGCACAGGCCGAGCCGGGCGGCCTCGTCGCGGAAGCGCAGGAGCGCGGGCTCGAGCTCCGCGCCGGGGTCGTAGAGGCACTCCTCGGCGAGGTACTTGCGGCAGGGCTCGAACGGCAGGGCCCAGTCGCGTGCGGCCTCGCGCGCGAGGGTGTCGATGGCGGCGCTGCCGCGCTCGCGCGCCCGCTCGAACGCGGCGAGGTGCTGGGCATCGAGCTCGACGCCAGGCCGCACGATCCAGAGCGCGAAGATGAACGGCAGGCCGGTGTCCTCGGCCCAAGCGGCGCTCGGATTGAGCGTCGCGGGTGCACCCGGGGTGAGGGCCTCGACGAGGGCCTTGTCGCCGATGCGCAGCCAGCCGCCGCAGTCGCGCTCGTCGGCCTCGCGTCGAGGATCACGGCCCGCGGGCGCCTCGGCGAAGGCGATGCCCGGCTCGCGCCGCGCGAGCACGACCTGTGCGAGCGCTTGGGAGGTGCGGCTGGCGGGATCGAGGACCACCGAGCGCAAGGCTCCGACGGGGCGGCGCAGGAAGACCTGCACGCTGGCGACGTAGCCGCGGCCCGCGATGGCAGGACCGGCGATGTAGCCGTAGCCGGGGGCGCGGAAGAGCTCGATCGAGCTCACGAGCGCGACGTCGAGGGTGCCGGCGCGCAGGCGCTCGACGAGCCTCGCGGGCACCTCGCGGGCCACCTCGAAGCCCGGCTCGCTCTCGAGGCCGAGGTTCAGCGGACGAGCGACGAGGTAGGGGACGGTGCCGACTCGCAGAGCCATCCCGCGCACACTAGGCCGTGCGTTGGGCGTGGACAATGCCCCACCGCCGAGCGGACACTGAGAACCTCGTGAAGCCGCGCCTCTTCGCACCGCCTGCGTTCCCTGACTACGAGCTCGTCGACTCGGGCGCGGGCGAGAAGCTCGAGCGCTTCGGCGATGTCGTGCTGCGCCGTCCCGACCCGCAGGCCCTGTGGGCGCGGCGCGCGGACGAGCGCGAGTGGGCGCGGGCCGATCTGCGCTTCGAGCGCGACGAGGAGTCGGGCGGGAAGCGCGGGCGCTGGATCGAAGGTGGCCGCGCGCGAGCGGAGCTGCGCGGGCCCGAGCCCGAGTGGAGGATCCGTTTCGGCGCGGCCGTCTGCATCGTGCGGCCGACGCCGTTCAAGCACGTCGGGCTCTTTCCCGAGCAGGCGGCAAACTGGCAGTACTTGATCGATGCGCGCCCGCGACTCGGCGCAGAACGGCCGCGACTGCTCAACTTGTTCGGCTACACGGGCATCGCCAGCGTCGTGGCGGCGCAGGCGGGTTACGAGGTGACGCACGTCGATGCGTCCAAGACGTCGCTTGCGTGGCTCAAGGAGAACGCGCAGGCCTCGGGCCTTGCGGACAACGCGCTGCGCGTGCTGCTCGACGACGCGCTCGCGTTCGCACGGCGCGAGGTTCGGCGAGGCTCGCGCTACCACGCGATCCTCGTCGACCCGCCGCACTTTGGCCGCGGCCCGAAGGGCGAGACGTGGCAGTTCGAGGATCACATGGCGCCGCTCGTCGAGGCGCTCGCGGGTCTGACGGCCGAGCGCGCGTTCCTCGTCCTCTCGACTTACGCGATCGGCTTTTCGCCGCTCTCGTTTCACAACCTGCTCGCGGCCCTCGGCCCCGGAGAGCTGGCTTCCGGCGAGCTGGCGCTCGCCGAGCGCGAGCGCGCCGGGCTTGCGCGGCGCTTCCTGCCGTGCGGGTTCTGCGCGCGCTGGTCGCGCGGATTTGAGCCGCCGCCGAGCTCCGAGATCGAGGCGCCGTGAGCGTCGCGGTGCTCCACGTCGACAACCACCTGCTCGCGCTCGCGAAGCCCGCGGGAGTCGCGGTGGTGCCAGACTCCAGCGGGGATACGAGCTTGTTCGACCTCGCGCGCGACTGGATTCGCCGCGAGTACCAGAAGCCCGGCGAAGTGTTCTTAGGCGTGGTGCATCGCCTCGACCGACCGGTCTCGGGCGTCGTGCTCTTCGCGCGGACGAGCAAGGCCGCGTCGCGCCTCTCCGAGCAGTTTCGCACTCACGCGGTGCGCAAGCTCTACTTCGCGGTCAGCGCCGGAGAGCCGCGCAGTGCTTCGGGCGAGCTCGTGCAGTGGCTCGTCAAGGACGAGGTGCGCAACGTCGTCACAGCGTTCGACTCGGAGCGATCGGGGTCGCAGCGCTCGGTGACTCGCTGGCGCGTCGCGGGGCGCGATGGGCGCTTCGTGCACCTTGACTTCGAGCCGCAGACTGGTCGACCGCACCAGCTGCGCGTCGCCGCGGCTTCGCTCGGCGCGCCGCTGCTCGGCGACCTGAAGTACGGCGCGGGCGTTCCGCTGCCGGACAAGAGCGTCGGTCTGCACGCTGCGGAGCTCACGGTCGAGCATCCGACGCTGCACACGCCGCTCACGATCCGCGCCGAGGTGCCGGAGCGCGAGTGGTGGTCGTTTCGGCGCGGGTCCTGAGCACTGCGCGGTTCAAGGCGAGGGCGGGGCGCTGTCCTTCCAAGGTGGACGCCACGCGAGGCCGAGGCTCAGGAGACGCTGGATGAGGGCGGGATACTCGACACCCGCTGCTAGCGCGGACTCGGCGAAGTCCTCGTCGCGCGCGAGGTCGGGGTTGGCGTTGGCTTCGATCACCCAGACGCGGCCTTCGGCGTCGAGGCGCAGGTCGATGCGCGCGCAGCCCGAGAGTCCGAGCGCGCGGTAGACGCTCTTGCAGGTGCGCACGATGTCTCGCTCGAGCGCGGGAGAGAGCCCTTCCGCGAGTCCAGTGCGGATCCCGCGCTTGCGTTGGTAGGCGGCGCTCCACTTCACGCGCTCGGTGGCGATGCGCGGCTGGTCCGCGGGCCAGTCGTTGAAGGTCATCTCCCAGATCGGAAAGTGCTCGACGCGCGCGTTGCCGATCAGGCCCACGTACAGCTCGCGGCCCTCGATGTACTCCTCTGCGAGCACATCGGTGCCGTAGGTTTCCTGCATGTAGAGCACGCGGTCGAGCAGCTTCTCTTCGCTGTGGACGACCGAGGCCTGCGAGATGCCGAGCGACGCGTCCTCGATCGCGGACTTCACCAACAAGGGATAGCGCACTCCGCGCGGGGCGCGGATCACCTGTCCGAACGGGAACACGTGTCCGCGAGGTGTGCGCACGCGGTGCCACGAGAGGATCTTTTTCGTCAGCAGCTTGTCGTGCGCCAACATCAGGCCGCGCGGGTTGCAGCCGGTGTACGCGCGGCGAGAGAGCTCGACGAAGGAGAGCACGGCCTGCCCATAGAGGGCGACGCCGTGGAACTCTTCGAGCAAGTTGAAGGTGATGTGCGGATCAAAGTCCTCGAGGGCGGTGCGCAGGACTTGAAGATCGTCCCGAACACCGAGCGGACGAACCTCGTGTCCCAGCGCGGCGAGGGCTTCGAGCACGTCGTGCTCCGTGCGCCAAGGCGGAATCGATCCTCCGTGGCGGGCCGAGCGGTCCTCGGGGGGAATCAGGTCCTCGTGGGCGAGCACGAGGACTCGCAGCGGACGGACGACGGAGGGACGCCGGGTCGTGCGCGCCATCCGCTCAGCGCCCTGCTCGGATTCGAACCACGCGCGCTGGGGCCGACGTCGATCCCAGCGAGGCGCCACTGTCGGGATACGACACTTCGAGGACTCCGTCGACTCGAACCGAGGCCAGCGGCGGGTTGGAGCGCCCACGGGCCCGAGTCGTCGCGCCCGCGGCGAGAGCGGCGGCGGTGCCGTCGCGATGAGCCGTGAGCGCCAGCCGTAGGAGCACGATCCGATCCTCAATCTCCTCCAGCCTCGATTCGCCGAGTGCGGTCGGCGCGCCGAGAACCTGCGAGCCGAGCTCGTCGGTGGCGATCCACGAGCGCTCGTAGGCGGGAATCCCGCCGCGCGTCTCGGCGGGCTCGGCCGACCATGCCGCCGCTCGTCGCCAGCTCGCGAGCGCGTCGGCTTGCTCATGGCGGAACAGCGGTCCTGTGAGCTGAAGGTGTGGCAGATAGGCATCGAGGCTCTCGATCCCGAGGCTCTTGCCCTGCCACGCGCGCTCGAAGGAGCGATCGCAGAGGGCCCACTGGACGGAGAGGATCGCCGGGAGGCGCGAGGCGGCTTGGATCGCGACGAGGTGCCGCTCGACACGGTCGGTGTCCACGAGCGCGGGCGAGATCGCGAGGCACGCACCGAGTCCGCGCAGGGCGATGGACTCGCTCTCGGCCCAGACTTGGAAACCGGCGAGCCAGCGCAGTTCGGCGAGGGACTCACAGAGCCGGAGCAGGGCGTCGAGGGCTCCGCGCGCGGCGTCGGCGTCTGATTCGAGCGCCCGCAGCGCGGCGAGGGCGGCGAGATTGCCCGCGATGGTTGGGATGGGGTGGAGGGCCGGCTCCGGCGCGCCTCGATCCGCTGCGACCATGCGCGCGAGCCAAGCGTCGCTGTCGGCGACGGGCAGATCGCGGGCTCGCAGCGCCCGCTCTCGGAGTTCCTCGCTCCCGCTGCGCTCGGCGAGCAGCTGCAGCACGCAGGCGGGAGCGACCTCGATGCGTGCGGGATCGTTCAGGGTCGCGTCGAGCCACGACTCGACCTGAAAGGACAGTCCCTCGATCTCGGCCCGCAGCGACTCGCACTCGGCGGGGAGCGTCACACTCGGTACGTTGTAGCCGTACGGGATGGCAAGCCCGTGCGTGACCGCGCCCCACGGCGCGCTTCGAGAGCGCGTCGAGAGGTCGGGAGGCTCCGTGGGGTCGAGGGGCCAGTAGCTCGGGAAGTGAGACTCGGGCAAAGCCCGGTCGACGAAGCCGAGGACCCAAGTGGCGAGGGGGTCGAGCTCGGTGGCGGCGGCAGCGGGAAGCCGTGCGTCCGTCGGTGCGAGGGCCCGCTCGGCATCGAGCCGCGAGCGCGAACCGAGCTCCACCGCGGCCCATCCGCCGAGCGCCACGAGCCCCCAGCCGACCAAGGTCGCGCCGAGCCAGAACCACGGCCGCCGCGTCCCGAACCACTGCGGCTTGAGCGTCGGCGCCATGGCGAGATTGTGCAGC